>HG326877.1:300000-543769 GCA_000470055.1 Campylobacter coli 76339
TGCCAAATAAATCTCTTTTGCTCCCTTTGCTTTTTCCTTAAGTTCTTTAACTAAAGCACTATGATCACTTGTGATTCTATACTCGGGGATAAATTCATCATTTTCTATTTTTATACCAAAACTTGATTTAGGTAGATCCCTTATATGTCCTTTAGAAGCTATGACTTCATATTCTTTGCCTAAAAAATTGCCTATAGTTTTTGCTTTTGCAGGAGATTCCACTATAATCAAATTTTTTTTCATTTATTACTACCTTTGTAAATTTCATCTTCTTGTTATTTAAAATACTATTGATAATTAAATATAAACAATTTCTATAAAAAATTAAAAGCTGAATTTAGCTAAAAATTTTTGAAATTCTACTTATAATTAAAGATATTTTACCCACTACAGATGAAAAAAAGGATGTTAAATTACAAATAGAAGTAACTTTAAATACAAAAGAAAATTTTTGGAGTATAATAAAACTAAAAAAGGATTAAAAATGAAGAAAAAATATTATAAATTTCACCCCGACGATACAAAGCTAGATAAAAAAATGGTTGAAATCACAGAAAAATCAGGTTTTAAAATCGCAGTGTTTTCTATGGCGGCAATGACTATGCTAGGAAGCGTGGTAATCTCATCAGCACTACCTGCAATCAACAGACACTTTGAAGATATTTTAATCCAATCAGGTGCTAGCATAGAAACAAATTTTACTCTGGCGCATCTTGATATTTTGGTGCGTTTGGTATTAACCCTACCTGCTATTTTTGTTGTGATTTTATCTCCTTTTGCAGGAATTTTAATGGATAAACTGGGTAAATTAAAATTTGTTTTTCCTGCTATGATAATTTGGACTTTATCAGGAGTAAGTGGCTTTTTTCTAAATGATATCTACGCCATACTTGCTTCAAGAGCCATTTTTGGTATAGCAACGGCTTTTATAATGACAGGTGCTTCGGCTTTACTAGGGGATTATTATAGCCACGGTGGTTTTAACCGTAGAGAAAATGCTTTAAGTCTTCAAGGCTTTTTTTGTGCGGTAGGTGGTGCAGTATTTATCTCTATAGCGGGTTTTGTTTCAAGTTATTCTTGGCGCTATCCTTTTTTGGTTTATGGGCTTGGAATTTTAATCACCCTCGTAGCGATGGTATATCTTTTTGAGCCAAGAAAATTCAAATTTTATAACCATACAAAGATGGAAGAAAAAACCAATTATTGGAAATTTTTTCCTATTTATTTTATAGGATTTTTTATAATGGTGGTTTATTATATATCCCCTACACAGCTTCCTTATTATATAGAAGAGCATCTAGGCTTAGATCCTAAATTTATAGGAATTTCGATGTCAATTTCTGCACTTTGCTATGGTGTTTTTTCTCTAAGCTATAAGCATATCATGCGTTTTTTAAGTATTAAAATGATTTATGTTGCTACTTTATTTATCGTGGGTTGTTCTTTTTTGATACTCTTTTTGATTGATGATTTTATCGCTGTTTTATTTGCTTTAGCCTTGCTTGGAATGGGTGGAGGTATCATGCTTGTAAATAACACTGCTTATCTTTTTTCAATATGTCCTGAAAATGCACGAGCTAGGGCTTATGGAATTTTAGCTAGTTGTATATTTTTAGGGCAATTTTTAAGCCCGATTATCTCTCAGCCTATAGTAAGACAATTAGGTCTTGTTGATGCTTTTTTGATATGGGCTATTTTAAATTTTGTAGTTTGTATCGTATTTTTATTTTTAAAACAAAGATAAAAATTGCTTTTATATAAAGAAGTTAAAGTACAAGGAGCTATCTCCTTGTACTAGAAGTTTATAAACCTATTGCGCTTAAGGTTTGGTATTTGTTCATATAAATTTGAGCTTCGATTTTTCTCATTGTATCCAATGCAACTTGAACCACAATCAGTACCGAAGTACCTCCAAAATGAAAAGGTACACCCATAAATTTAACCAAAACCCAAGGTAAGGTTGCTACAAGCCCTAAATAAATAGAACCCGATAAAGTAAGACGAGAAGCTACTTCATTAAGATAATTCGCTGTCCCTTCGCCTGGACGAATTCCAGGGATAAAACCCCCTTGTTTTTTAAGATTTTCCGCTATATCTTTAGCATTAAACACTATAGAAGCATAAAAATACGCAAAGAAAATCACAAACAAGAAAGTCAAAACATGAAATAAATAACCATTTGGATTCAAAAAGTCATTGATAGCTTGCAAATACGGATTTGTACTTGTTTGCAAAATAGTCGTAGGAAACATTAAAATTGCACTAGCAAAAATCGGCGGAATAACTCCACTTAAATTGATTTTAATTGGAATATAATTCATAATACGCTTATTTTGATTTTGCATTACTACTTTACGCGAGTAAGAGATAGGAATTCTTCTTTCTCCAAGTTCTACATATATAATCACGCCAATAGTGATTAAAATTAAAGCAAGGATAGCAAAAGCAGTTAAGAAATTCATTTCACCTGAATTAATCTGCCCTACTGTACCCGAAATAGCTCTTGGAATTCCTGAAACAATACCTGCAAAGATAATCAAAGAAATACCATTTCCTATACCTCTTTGCGTGATTTGCTCACCTATCCACATCAAAAGCATAGTTCCTGCAAGCATAGAAATTGCACAAAGCGCAATAAACATATTTAAATTTTCTATCATTATAGCGCCTGCTCCACCTCTTCCGTGTAAGCTTTGAAGCCCTATAGCCACACCGATACTTTGAACTAAAGTGATTACTATAGTTGCATAACGGATAATTTGCATATATTTTTGCATACCATCGCGTTCTTTTTTCATTTTACCGATATTTGGGAAAGTAGCTGCTAAAAGCTCCATGATAATCGAAGCAGTAATATAAGGCATGATACCTAAAGAGATGATAGAAAAGCGTTCTGCCGCCCCACCACTAAAAACATTAAATAAACCCAAAGCATTGTTTTGATTATTGTTAAAAAATTCTGCAATCACATCAGCATTGACGCCAGGAACTGGCACATAAGCCAGAACCCTATAAGCAAACAAGAAAGCTAAGGTGATTAAAATCTTATTCGTCAATGCCTTATTCATTATTTTGATCCGGTGACGCTGATATTCTCGTCTTTAATTTTTGATGCTAAGTCTTTTGCGCTTGCACCGATTAATTTAATTTTAGTAACAGACTTTGAAATTTTATGAACGCTTTTGATGCTTTCAATTGTAATTTCATTAAGTTCTTTTACAGCTGTGATTTTTTCAACATTAATCACATAAGGTTTTGCGATTTTAGAAGTAAAACCAACTTTTGGTAATCTTCTTTGAAGAGGTTGCTGACCTCCTTCAAAACCTCTTTTTTCATTATAACCCTTTCTAGCGGTTTGACCTTTGCCCCCTTTAGTGGCGGTTTTACCCATTCCACTTCCTTGGCCACGGCCTATTCTTTTGGTTTTATGCGTTGATCCCGCTGCTTTTGTCAAATTCATCTTTTTATCCTTTTAGCATTGTTAAAGCTTTGATTGTAGCACGAACCACGTTAGCTGAGTTATTTGAACCTAAAGACTTAGTTAAGATATCTTTAATACCTGCAAGCTCTACGATAGGACGAGTAGAACCACCCGCGATAACTCCCGTACCTTCGCTAGCTGGTTTAAGTAAAATTCTACTTGCGTTGTATTTTACTTCAACATCGTGAGCAATAGTTGATCCTTTGGTTTTTACTTCAACGATATTTTTAAATGCATCATCAACTGCTTTGCGAATAGCATCAGGAACTTCTTTAGCCTTGCCATAACCAACACCTACTAAACCTTTGCGGTTTCCAACAATAACTAAAGCAGTAAATCTAAATCTTCTACCACCTTTAACAACCTTAGTAACTCTGCCGATATCGACGATTACTTCTTCAAATTCTTCTCTATTATATTTTTCCATCGATTTACCCCTTATAGCCTAATACCATTTTCTCTTAAAGATTCAGCTAATGCTGCAATTACTCCGTGATATACATAACCATTTCTATCAAACACAGCTTGTTCTATTTGTTTAGCTTTTAAAACTTTAGCAAATTCAGCAGCGATTTTTTTAGCACCTTCTTTGTTTGCTTTAACGCCAAGTTTGCGTCCATCTACTGCTGCTAAAGTTACAGCTTTAACATCATCAATCGCTTGGATATAAAGAGTTCTATTTGATTTAAAAACAGAAATTCTTGGGAAGTTTTCACATCCTGAAATTTTTGCTCTAATTCTTTTTTTTCTTTTAATTCTTAAAGTTAGTTTTCTTTTTAGTACATTTGCTCTCATTGCCTATCCTTACTTTTTAGATGTCTTACCAGCTTTGCGGATAATGCGTTCATCAGAATACTTAACGCCTTTTCCTTTATATGGCTCAGGTGGTCTAAATTCACGAATTTGAGCAGCAACTTGTCCTACTACTTGTTTATCACTTCCTTTAATGATAATATTGTTTTTATCTACAGTGATTTCAATTCCTTCTGGAATATCATAGTTGATAGGATGTGAAAAACCAAGACTTAATTCTAAAACTTTACCTTTTAAAGCAGCTTTATAACCCACTCCGTTGATTTCAAGAGTTTTTGAAAAACCTTGAGTTAAGCCTACAACGATATTGTAAGCTAAAGCTCTATAAGTTCCCCAATATGCTCTACTTTGTCTATCTTCACCTTTAGGAGAGAAAAGAATGTTATTATCTTTAATCTCAACATTTACATTCGCTTTTGTATCAAGCTCTTTTGCTAAATTTCCTTTTTTAAATTTAAGCAAATTTCCTTCTAATTTAACCTCTACTCCACTAGGGATAGCGATTGGTTGTTTACCTATACGAGACATATTTTTCCTTTTTATTTGTCTAGGATATTTCTACTTTTTTAAAAGAATGGATACCCAATGCCATAAAAAGCAGATTTTTACCAAATGGTACATAAAATTTCGCCGCCAACACCCGCTTTATAAGCTTCATCGTTTGCTAAAACGCCACGACTTGTGCTAACTACGATAGTACCATAACCGTTTTTAAATCTTTTGATTTCTTCTTTGCCCTTATAAACACGACGACCTGGTTTAGAAACTCTTTTAAGTTCATTGATAACGCTTTTACCTTTTTCGTCATATTTTAAAACTACATTGATAAATTTCTTTTTATCTTCTTCGATAACATTAAAACTTTCAATATATCCTTTAGTTTGAAAAATTCCAACTAAAGCTTCAACAACTTTAGAATGCAAAAGCTTGGTTGTTTCAAGCTTTCTCATTCCGGCATTGCGAATTCTTGTTAGTGAATCTGAAATTATATCATTTATCATTTTATTTCCTTACCAGCTTGCTTTTTTAAGACCTGGAATCAAGCCTTCATTACCCATTTTTCTTAGGCAAACTCTACAAATTCCAAAATCTCTATAAACCGAATGCGGACGCCCACAAATTTGGCATCTTGTATAGCCTCTTACTTTAAATTTAGGTTTGCGTGCTGCTTTTGCAATCATTGATTTTTTAGCCATCTTACTTTCCTTTTGTAAATGGCACACCGATAAGTTCTAACAACTTTTGTGCCTCTTTATCGTTTTGTGCTGTTGTAACTATAGAAATGTTCATGCCATGAGTTCTTAAAATTTTATCATACTCAACTTCTGGGAACATCAACTGCTCATCAAGACCAAAATTGTAATTTCCTCTTCCATCAAAACCATCTCTACTTAAACCTCTAAAGTCTTTCACTCTTGGTAAAGCAATAGAAATTAATTTATCAAGAAAAGCAAACATATTTTCTTTTCTTAAAGTTACCATTACACCTACAGGAAAACCTTCACGCACTTTAAATCCTGCAACTGATTTTTTAGCTTTGGTGATCACAGCTTTTTGTCCTGCTATCAAAGAAATAGTATCTGCAACATTTTGCAATACTTTTTGATCTTTAGCAAGCTCACCTGCACCTACGCTAATAACGATTTTTTCTATCGCAGGGATAAGCATAGGATTTTTAATATCAAATTCTTTTACCAAAGCAGGTTTGATGCTTTGATCGTATTTTTCTTTCAATCTCATCATCGCTTACTCCTGAACTTTTGCCACATTAGAAATATCCATTGGCATTTCTTTATTGATAAAACCACCATTTGGGTTTTTCTCGCTAGGTTTTATAGCTTTTTTAGCAATCTTACATCCCTCAACAACCACTTTAAGTGTTTTTGGATATACTGCTAACACTTTACCTGTCTTACCTTTGTCATCACCTGTGATAATTTTAACGCTATCACCTTTTTTAATCTTTAATTTAACCGCCATTATAATACCTCCGGTGCTAGTGAAACAATTTTCATAAAGCCACCATATCTAACTTCTCTACCCACTGGCCCAAAGATACGAGTTCCGATAGGTTCTCTTTTGTTATCAAGAATAACTGCAGCATTTTCATCAAAACGAATCAAAGAACCATTATCTCTATGAATTTCTTTTTTAGTTCTAACAATAACTGCTTTTACTACTTGACCTTTTTTTACCTTACCATTTGGTAAAGCTTTTTTTACAGATGCAACAATTACATCGCCTACAGTAGCATATCTTCTTTTACTACCACCTAAAACTTTAATACACATTAATTCTTTTGCACCGCTATTATCAGCAACTGCAAGTCTTGTAAAACTTTGAATCATTACTCAACTCCTGTAGCTAATACAGATTTTAAGCGAAATGATTTTCTTTTAGAAAGTGGTCTGCATTCAACCGCCACAACGGTATCTCCCACTTTAACTTCATTTCTCTCATCATGAATTAGATATTTTTTAAAGCGTTTAACAATTTTTCTATATCTTGGATGAACCACTTTTCTTTCAACCAAAATACTCGCTGTTTTCTCACCTGCGATTTTCACAACAACGCCTTGTATTTCTCTTTTAAATGCCATTGTTTATCCTTATTTTAAAGCGTTAATTGCTGTATTGATTCTAGCAATGTCTTTTCTAACTTCGCTAATCTCTTTTGGATTAGTAAGTTGCATTGTTTTTAGCTTTTGTTTTAAAGTGAATAAAAGCACCTTTTTTTCTTTTAGCATTGTTGCAAGCTCAGCTGCTGTTTTATCTTTAATCTCAGTATATTTCATTTTGGCTCTCTCTTGTAACAAACTTAGTTTTAAATGGTAGTTTATGCATAGCCAAAGTCAATGCTTCTCTAGCCATTTCTTCATTCACACCTGCCATTTCATAAATAATACGACCTGGCTTGATATTCATTACCCATTCCTCAACTGCACCTTTACCTTTACCCATACGAGTTTCTAAAGGTTTTTTAGTTAAAGGTTTATCTGGAAAAACTCTAATCCAAGTTTTACCTTGTCTTTTAACAAAACGAGTTAATGCGATACGAGCTGCTTCAATTTGGCGTGAATTAATGCGTCCTGCTTCAGTTGCTTTTAATGCAAATTCACCGAAAGTAAATTCAGTTCCACGATTAGCATAACCTCTGTTACGCCCTTTCATCATTTTGCGATATTTAGTTCTTTTTGGCATTAACATGATTATTTACTCCTTCTTGTGCGTCTTTGCTTTTTAGCTGGAGCACTTTCTTCTGTTTTTTCAGCTTGTAAGCCTTTTTGCAATACTTCACCTTTGAAGATCCAAACTTTAACACCTATGTTTCCATAAGTAGTTCTAGCCTCTGCAAAACCGTAATCGATTTTTGCTCTTAAAGTATGAAGTGGCACACGACCTTCAAGATACCATTCAGTTCTTGCCATTTCAGCACCGCCTAAACGACCAGAAACTGAAACTTTAATCCCTTTAGCACCTGCTTTTTGCGCACCTTGAATTACTTTTTTCATTGCTCTTCTAAAAGCAATTCTTTTTTCAAGTTGAGTTGCAACACTTTCAGCAGCAAGTTGAGCTGAAGCACCCGCTTTTCTTTCTTCTTTGATGTTGATATTTACATCTTTACCGATTAGATCTTGTAGTTCTTTTCTTAAATTATCAACATCACTACCTTTTTTACCAATGATAATACCTGGTCTTGCAGCTACAACAGTTACGCGAAGTTTTTTAGCAGTTCTTTCTACTAAAATTTGGCTGATTCCCGCATAATAAAGTTTTCTTTTTAAGAAAGCTCTGATTTTGTAATCTTCACCGATATTTTCCACTAAATTTGCTTTAGTTGGAAACCATCTTGATTCCCAGTTTCTATTAATTCCTAGTCTTAGACCGATTGGATTTACTTTTTGTCCCATTAGCTTTCCTTTTCTGCCGTTACTTTTTTAGTACTTGTTTTTTTAACTAGGAGTTTTTTTAGCTACTGCTTTTTTTGCTTCAGTTTTAACTTCCATTTTTGCTACTTCTACTAAGATATGTGAAGTAGGTTTTCTAATACGGCTTGCACTTCCTCTAGCACGCGGTCTAAATCTTTTTAATACAGCACCGGCATCTACACGGCAACTTTTTACCACTACTTCATTTGCTTCAAAACCACCGTTTGCTACTGCACTTGAAATTGCATTAGCTATATATTTAGCACCCTTATTTGGCATAAATTTTAAACTAGCCATAGCTAATTCTGCATTCATCCCCTGAACTTCTCTAGCAATCAATCTTGCTTTAGTTGGAGATAATCTTATGAATTTAATTAATGCTTTACTCATATCTTATCCCTTACTTACCAATTTTCTTTTGCACAGAACCTTTATGGCCTTTAAATGTGCGTGTTGGAGCAAATTCGCCAAGTTTATAACCGATATGATTTTCAGTGATATAAACGGGAATAAAACTTTTGCCATTGTGAACATTGAAAGTTAAACCTATCATATCAGGAATGATAGTACTTCTTCTAGACCAAGTTTTAATAGGTTTATTATCATTAGCCTTTTTAGCAGCGATGACTTTTTTCATTACATGATCATCAACAAAAGGACCTTTTTTTAGTGATCTAGCCATCTTACTTTCCTTTTCTTCTTGAAATTATTAGCTTATCGCTAGCTTTTTTACGACGCGTTTTCGCACCTTTGGTTGGTTTACCCCATGGAGTTACTGGATGACGGCCTGAGTTTTTCTTACCTTCACCCCCACCGTGCGGGTGATCTACTGGGTTCATTGCAGAACCACGAGTTTGTGGGCGGATACCTCTGTGGCGATTTCTACCTGCTTTACCGATAGTCACATTTGCCCATTCTTCATTACCTACTTCACCTATACTTGCCATACATTCAGCTAGAACTTGTCTCATTTCACCGCTTGCAAGTCTTAAGATAACATATTTTTCTTCTTTACCCATAAGTTGCGCATAAGCTCCTGCTGAGCGGATCATTTGACCACCTTTGCCTGGCTTTAACTCAACATTATGAACAATAGTACCCACAGGAATGTTTTTAAGTTTCATTGCATTACCTGGTTTTATATCAAGTCCGCTTTCAGCAGCTGCAACGATATCACCAACACTTAGTCCGCGTGGTTGAAGAATATATCTTTTTTCACCATCTTTATAAGAAATCAAAGCAATTCTACAATTTCTATATGGATCATATTCGATCGCTTCTACTTTTCCTTCTATACCAAATTTGCGGCGTTTAAAATCGATAATTCTGTAAAGTTTTTTAGCTCCTGCTTCTTTATGACGGCTTGTAATTCTTCCGTAACTATTGCGTCCTGCGTGTGCTGGAAGTTTTACAAGTAAAGAGCGTACACTTGGTTTTGCTGTAATATCTTCAGAACTTAAACCTGTAATATATCTTCTACTTGGAGTATATGGTTTATAAGTTTTAATTGCCATCTTAAGCCTCCATACTTTCTAAGCTAACACCTTCTGGTAGCTTAACATAGAATTTTTTATAGTCATTTCTTTGTCCCAAACGACCTCTAAAGCGTTTTACTTTTCCATCCATTCTTAAAGAATTGATGCTTTGTGGAGTTACACCAAAATATTCTTTTAAAACTGCTTTTAAGCCTGTTTTAGTCATTTTTGGTGAAGTTTGGATAACTACGACACCTTGTTCTTGTAAATTTAAACTTTTTTCAGTATAAAGTATTGTTTTAATATCAGTAATATCTGCCATAATTATCCCTCTTTTGTAATAGATTCTAACGCTGATTTTTCAATGATTACAGCATTAAATACGGATATCAAATAAGCATTAACTTCGCTTATATCAACTACATAACAGTTTGCTAAATTTCTATAAGCTAGAAGTGTTTTTTCATCTAGTAAATCTTTAACAATCAAAGCATCTTTAACGCCAAGTTTTTTAATCACTGCATTTGCATCTTTGGTTTTACCGCTTTCAATAGCTAAAGAATCTGCTGTAAAAAGTGCACCCTTAGCTGCTTTATCAGCTAAAGCTCTTTCAAGCGCTAATCTTTTTTGCTTTTTATTTACTTTTTGATAATAATTTCTTTCATTTGTTGGACCAAAAGCAACCGCACCGCCTACCCAAACATTCGTTCTAGTAGAACCCGCTCTAGCGCCACCACGACCTTTTTGTCTCCAAGGTTTTTTACCACCACCGCTTACATCACTTCTACCTTTAGTATGAGCTGTATTTGCTCTAAGGCTTGCGAGATAAGATTTTACATATAAATAAAGATTGTGTGGATTTACTTCTGCATATTTTGCAGGTAATTCAAGTTCGCCTGCTTTTTCTAATTTATCATTTAAAACAACTACTTTACTCATTTTGCAATCCTTATTTTACCCATAGCACCGTTATAACCTGGAACTGCACCCTTAACTACTAAAATTTTGTTTTCAGCATCATAAGATACAACTTCGTTTTTAACAGTTACTTTAGTATTTCCATAATGTCCTGCCATTTTCATACCTGGTTGAACGCGACCTGGCCATTCTCTATTACCGATAGATCCATGGCGTCTATGAAATCTTGAACCGTGGCTTGCTGGACCCCCTGCGAAGTTATGTCTTTTCATAACACCGCTATAACCTCTACCTTTGGTATTGAAGCTTACTTTTAAAACTTTTGCTTCATTTAATGGAGCTTCATCCAAATCTCCTGCTTCAGTATTTGCTACTTCTAAAGTTGCAAATCTGTTGAATTCTGCAGAAAGATTATACTTTTTTTGTTGTCCTGCAACACATTTATTATTTACTTTTCCTTTTGAGTATGCAACGATAGCTTTACCATTATCAACTTCACATACTTTTGCATTCACAACTCTTAGTAAAGTGACAGCGATACTTGGATTAGCAATTGTTCTACTCATTCCTATTTTTTCTACAATATATTCCATATTTTATCCTTATTTACCCATAGCTCTTACTTCAACGCTAACTTCTGGCGCTAAATCAAGCTTAGTTAAAGAATCAACTGTATCTGGAGTCGCTGCTACTATATCTAGCATACGCGCGTGAATTCTTATCTCAAACTGCTCACGAGAATCTTTGTTAATATGTGGAGATTTTAAAACTGTATAGCGTTTGATCTTAGTAGGCATTGGTATCGGACCTCTGATATCCGCACCTGTTCTTTTGACAGCTTCTACGATTGCTGCAACTGTTCTGTCTAGTACTCGATGGTCATAAGCTTTTAGCTTAAGCCTGATTCTTTCCATGAATTTTCCTTTTAAAAGAACTCGTTAGTTTAAAACTAACCAAAAATAGAAATGTGAGTATAGTAAATTCGGCTTTTAAATGTCAAGGAAATTTTAAAAAAATATAATTATTTTCCTTTTTAAAAGGATGATAAATGATAATAATTGTATTTGATATTTTAAAAATAATCCATTTACTAAGTAAACAATTTATTTATAATAATAAACAAAATATTACATAAATTTAATATTTAAAAATAAATTTTAAATATTTAGTAAAAATTTTGTGATTTTTATGTTACAATTCGCGTTTTTTTATAAATTAAAGAATCTTTAGGAGAATATAATATGAGTTATCACCCTATTAGAATCAACGAGGGAAGTGATTCGAAAAATAAATATTTAAATTCTAAGATTTTTTGCGATAACTCTAAAACTCGCAAAATTTTACTTAGTACAGTTACAGCAAGCTTAATTTTCGCTACGCCTAGTGAAATTTTAGCTAATACCTATGGACAACACGGAAGCAATGGAGCTGCAGTCAATCAACAAGGCCAAAATGGTGCCAATGGTAGCGCTTCTCAAAAGGATATTACTCAAAATTTTAGTATTGATAGTACAAGTCAAACCATCCAAATAGACACAAGCGAACAAAATAATGCCCATGGTAAAAATGGTACCGATGGTAAAAAAGGAAATAATGGTGGAGATGGAAAAATAACTGGTTGGGATAATCAAGGTATCACTGGCTTTAATGGCGGAAATGGTTCATCAGGAACAAGTGGAGGTAATGGTGGCAACGGAAATAATCTAGGAAATATCACTGTAAATGCTTATAATGTTGGTGCAAAAACTGATTTAAAAGATAAAGAATTTGTACTCACTTTAAAAGGTGCCTCAGGCGGAAATGGAGGTGATGGTGGTAGCGGAAAAAATGGTGGCTCGGGTGGTAATGGATCCAATGCCAAATCATCAGAGTGGAAAAATCCGGGTGTCGGAGGCAATCCTACAAATGCCATAGCAGGCTCGGGTGGTACTGGTGGTAATGGTGGCTCGGGTGGTAATGGTGGCTCGGGTGGTAATGGTGGCTCTATCACTGCTACACTATTTCAAAACTCAGGCGATGAATTCAATCTCAGCATAAAAAATATCAATGCAAATGCTACAGGAGGTAATGGAGGTAATGGTGGCTCGGGTGGTAATGGTGGCTCGGGTGGTAATGGAGGTAATGGTGGCGATGCTGAATCTGGGTGTTTAATTGGCTTTGGAGGTATATGCCAATACCCTCTACCTGCTCAAGGAGGAAATGGAGGAAAAGGAGGTAATGCTGGACAGGGTGGAAAAGGAGGTAATGCTGGAAGCGCAGGGAGTGCACAAGTTACCGCTATAAAAATTCAAAATCAGCAAGAAGCAATATTAAATATTGATTCCATTACCCTAACCTCTCAGGGAGGAAATATTGGCAAAGCTGGTAATGGTGGTGCTGGTGGCAATAAAGGTAGTGGTGGTACTAGTGGGAGTGCCTCATCTATTATGGGAGCACAACCTGGAAACAATGGTGCTAGTGGTGCTAGTGGTGCTAGTGGTAGTGGCGGTAGTGGCGGACAAGCAGAAATAGCAAAAAATGCCACTGCTAATGCTATAGATATAAGTGGAACAACACTAACTCTAAATTCTGTTTCTGGAAATGGTATAACTCTAAATGTAAGTGCCGATAATGCCGATACTAAGCAAGCCTTTGGTATCAAGGCAGACAATTCCAAAATCATCCTACAAGATAATGTAAATATCCAAGGAAATAATGGTGATGGCAGAGCCCAAAATAGAGGAGCTTATCTTAAAAATAGCTCTATTAAATTTGACAATAGTAAAGGATATAAAACATTCACTACAAATTCTCTTGTTTTGGAAGGTAATAATAATTTTATTTTAAATATAGATTCAAGAAACAAACAAGGCAATAAAATCACTACCACAGATTTTTCAAATAGTGGAAATATAGCACTTCAAATCACTGATGATACTTTATTGGAAGATATTTTTGAAGGAAAGTATAAAGGCGGAGAAAATATCAATTTAGGAATTGAACTTATAGAAGCTAAAAATGGCGGTTTAAATGGTATCAATCCTAATTTAGGCAAAAGTGGAGTAGATACAAACACAGATCGCTACTTTACCAAATATAAAACAAATACTAGCGATACAGTTATAAGTGTAGAAAGTGTTTCCATAGATAAATCCAAAGCTGGAGTCGATGGAGAAGACGGTACAAGCTATCAAGAAAATATCCAAAATTTAGGTGGTGGAGATAAGGAAATTATCTCTACAAGCAACAATGGACAAGATGGAACGAATGGATCAAAAGGTACCGATGCTCATCTTTATGGTAATGGGGGTAATGGGGGTAATGGGGGTAATGGCGAAAGCTTTATCATCAGCGGTATGGTAGGTAGTGAAGATACAAAGATCTACAACCTTAACCAAAATATCACCATTTCAGCTACAGGTGGAAATGGTGCCAATGGTGCCAATGGTGGCTATGCTGATGGCCCTGATCATCAAGCAGGCAGAACCCAAGCAGGCAATGGTGGTAATGGGGGCAATGGTGGTAATGCACAAGTTAATGGCTTTTATGCCGAAGGGGCCAAAAATATCACTTTAAATTTAAATGCAGATATCGATCTTAGCGCAACAGCGGGAACAGGTGGAGAAGCCGGAAAAGGTATGCAAGGAGATAAGGGTGAAAATGGAGAAAAATTAACTATATTTAATTCTGACAGAGATCAAACCGCTATAGATGGAAAAGATGGTATTAAAGGCATTGATGGTTTGGCTGAAGCTTATGGAATTCACATAGCTAATGGTGCTGTGCTGAATCTTTTTGCAAAAGATGATATAAAAATAAATGTTACAGCTCAGGGTACAAATGCTAAAGCAAGTTCTTTATATGCAGATAATGCGACTTTAAAAATCGGATCAAATTTAACACTCAATACTAGCGCTAATGGAGCAAATGGAAGCGGTGCAACGCTTAAGAATTCTCGTCTTGATTTTATCTATGATAAAAATAAAGGAGATCAAGGTTTCCATAGCTTAAATTCTGATTCTATAACTCTAGAAGGAAATAATAATTTTGTTTTCAATACAGACTATGAAAAAAATACAGGTGATAAACTTGAAGTAGATAAATTTGTAGTAGGAGATAATACAGGAAAACAAAGCATTTCAATAAGAGATGAAAAGATCAACCAACAAATAGAAAGTGGAAAAATAACAAGTGGAGTATGGGACACAAATATAGTCCTTATAAATTCAAAAGAAAATTTCGATAATAATTTAAAATTTGAATCCAGCGGAAGCGGTGGCGGATATGATACAACAAATGGACGCTATGGAGTGGAACTAAGTATTCAACAAACTAATAATCAAGTCATAGTTGATCAAGTCAGCATAGTAGGCAATAAGCAAGGTGTTGATGGGGAAGATGGAACAGGATATAATAAATCAACACAAATAGATCTTTTACAACTTCCACAAACGCTTGCATTTAATTCGGTGCAAAACAACGGTATAGTCTTTAAAGGTGTTGATGGGGAAGATGGAACTAGTGGAACCAATGCTTATCTTTACGGCAATGGTGGAGATGGTGGAGATGGTGGCAATGGTGAAGGCTTTAAAGCTTTTGGCTATAAAATAGAAAATTCAAAACAAAGAGCAAATACTAACATCGCTTTTGATGATGATTTTATAGTAAGTCTTGAAGGTGGAAACGGTGGTCAAGCAGGAAGCGGTGGCTTAGGAGATGGAGCTGATCATAAATACAATAACGGATCCGTAAATCATGTCACTTCAGGAGATGCGGGAAGTGGTGGAAATGGTGGAGATGCTATAGCTGTAGCCGTTTTAAATACTTCAGGACAAGAAGTCAATGTCAAGCTTAATGCAGATATTGATATCACCACTAAAGCAGGAAAAGGTCAAAATGCAGGCAAAGTCGGCGATATAACCAATGCTACCATTATCCATGAAGATGCTAAATATAAAGAATCTCTTGCAGGAAAAGCAGGAATTAATGGCGTAGACGGAATTTCTTATGCTGTAGGACTTGTCGACATAGGCGGAACACTGAATATAAATTCAGATAATAAAGAAGTTAAAAATATAAAAGTATCTGCATCCACTAAATCTGATGATAAAAGCAATGTTAAGGCTTATTCTATCTATGCAAACGGCTCAAAGGTTAACTTTGGCACAAGTTTAAATTTAGAAACAAGCATTAATGACAACGAATTAGGTAATGGAGCTTACTTTGAAGACAGTACAGTAAATTTTTCTAATATAGACTTCCCTGTTGTAGATAATGATGGAATAAACTCTAAGGCAAGTGCTTATAGTTTTAGAACAGTTACAAGCGATAAATTAAGTCTAATTGGAAACAATGATTTTGGTTTCTATACTGATCTAATCAACAATACAGGCGATAGTTACAAAATAACCAAGGCTATTGATTTTTCAAAACTAAACAATCTTAAAATCAGTGTCTTAGATGATGCAAGCGCAGGCCTTTTTGATGATAAAAATCCTACAAGTCAGACTATCGAAGGCAAGCATACTTTAATTGATCTTAGTATGGTTGCAGACAATAAAAAACTCTCACTTGATAATTTTATCACAGCTTCAAATTCTATAGTAGAAAAAGATCAAGGTGCTATAAAATATACTATTGATCCAAATATTTATCAAGATAAAAATACTGGAAACATCATCATCGATGAACTTAAGATTACAAATAATAATATCAATTCACTTGTAGATCCTTCAGAAATCGTTAAAGCCATAGTAGATAACGGCTTTTTAATGAATAATATGCATTTACTATCTCAAAATCAACTCAGTGAAAGATTTAGAATCATCAAAGAAGATGATAATCATAGCAAAAGTGGAACTTGGATGCAAGCTTATAATTCCCATTTAGACCAATTTACAACTACATATGGAAAAAGAGAGATTAGCAGTATTTATTCTGCCTTTAAATACGGTATCGATGGGGTAACAAATTTACAAGATCTAGATATTATGACGGGTGCTTATGTGGGCTATGGAACCCTACATTCTAAACTTGCAAAGGGTGGAAATTCTGAAATTGACAATATCACTTTAGGGTTCTATGCTGCATGGGCTTATCAAAACGGGGTTTATTTTGAAAGCCAAGCAATCATTGATCACTATAAAAATAAAATCAATGCTTTTGAAACTGGAAGCATGAATTTAAATTCGGCTGATTTTAATACTATGGCTTATACTCTTAATTTTGCTCTAGGTAAAAAGCATTACTTACCAAAAGGACTTTTTATAGATTTGTATGCTGATCTAGATTATACTTATTATGATGAAAGAAATTTCCGTACTTCTAACAATCTTAAAGTATATCAAGATCCTTATCAAAATTTAGGACTTATAGGCTCTATCATGATAGGCAAAGAATTTGATAATAGCAAAGGTATGATCTATACAAAAACCGATGTGGGACATTATTTCTCAGATGCAAACGATACGGGAAAAATCATGGATCCATTAACAGGCAATTGGGACTACAAACTTGCTGATTATTCTTATACTTTTGCTAATGCAATTTTAGGGGTTAAATATAGACCTTCTAAAGCCTTTGAATTATCCTTAGAAGCTAATCGTTACTTCATGAGTTATACAGATGCAAACTACGGTATTAGAGGAGAAATCAGATATAGATTTTAATATTCTTGTTGCATAATGCAACAAGAATTATTTTTATAATGAATTACGAAGATTAATAATATATATTATTGACTTTTAAAAAATCTCTTAATTTTTCATATTCACCATTTTCAAGATAGCGATGTTTTCCTGCTTTTAACATTCCAAGATCTAAGGCGCCAAAAGCGACGCGTTTAAGATCCATTACTTCTAAGTCAAAATGCCCAAAAAAGCGTCTAAGCTCTCTATTTTTACCCTCATTTATAATCACTCTTAGCTTTGTATATCCGCCACTTGTTCCAAAAATTTCAAAATCCAAAAAAGGAGTAAAACTCATAGAAGTAATCTTTGTTTTTGCATGTGCACCTTTTTTTTCATTTTTAATTTCTAGTCCGTTTTGCATCGCTTCTATAACTTGCTTATTGATCACACCTTTGAGTTTAAGATAATATTCTCTTTCTAAATCACTATTCATCAAAGCATGAGCGATCACAGGAGAATCTGTAAGCAAAAGCAAACCTTCACTAGCAAAGTCAAGCCTTCCTACACTCAACCAAGTATTAAACTGCCTTGGCAGGGTATCATAGATAGTTTTTCTTCCACGATCATCTCTTTTGCTGACAATTTCACCCTTTTGCTTGTGGTAAATAATCACGCTAAATTGCGTTTTTTTACGCAAAGCCTTACCTTTAACAAACACTTTATCGTTTATCTTTACTTCATCGCTTAAAAGGGCTATTTTGTTGTTTATTTTTACCAAACCTTGCTTGATAAGTTCATCAGCTTCGCGGCGTGAATAAGGGCTATTGTGTGATATGAATTTATTGATTCTCATTTGATTTCCTGTGAAAATTTAAGGGCGAAAAAACGCCCTATTTTACATTACAAAAATAGTTGGAACTATGGTTGGATATTTTTTAATCTTTCTAAAAATATGCTTTCTCAATACTTGGCGAATTTGATTTTCCAAAAATCTTGGATCATTAAGTACTTCATCTTTAACATTGACAAAAAATTGTCCTAAAACCTCTGCCATTTCTTTAGAAAAAGCATGATCTTGTTTATCTGCTACAAGTCCATAGCTAAATACTCTTGGCTTATTAATCAATGTTTTACTTGCTTTATCAAGCTGTGCGATGATGACAACTATACCGCTATCTGCAAGTTTTTGACGATCGATTACCACATCATCGGCGATTTGTTTATTGATTTGATTATCCACAAAAACCTTGCCTGTTTTAACTGTTTTCACGCGTTTGATATATTTTTGACAAAGCTCTACTTGATCGCCATCACTCATAAGATAAATATTTTTTTCAGGAATTCCACATTTTATAGCTGTTTCTTTGTGTTTATTGATATGATTGTATTCTCCATGTACTGGCAAGAAAAACTTAGGCTTAACTAGAGTAAGCATTAATTTTTGCTCTTCTATACTTGCATGCCCACTTACATGAATTTCGCTAAATTCCTGATACGCTACTTTAGCGCCCGCTTTTAGAAGATAATCAAGCACCGCTGAAACACTTGCTTCGTTGCCTGGGATAGCTTTAGCTGAAATGATGATTTGATCGCTTGGCTTTATTTTTATAAATTTATGCTCATCCGTTGCCATTCTATAAAGCGCACTCATAGTTTCACCTTGACTTCCTGTGGTTACGATAAGCACTTCATTGTCTTTATACTTGCTAACCTCATCTGCATCAATAAAAATTTTTCTATCGAGTTTAATATAACCTAATTCCATAGTGGTATAAAGATTTCTCTCCATAGAACGACCAATAACACAAACTTTTCTGCCATATTTTAAACCATAAGTGATAGCTTGATAAACACGGTGGATGTTTGAACTAAAAGTGCTCATGATCACCCTACCCTTAGTGCGTGCAAAAATTTGATCAAAAGTTGGCCCTACAGAACTTTCACTTTTAGTATAGCCTTCTTTGTATGAATTGGTACTATCGCTTAAAAGACACAAAACTCCTTCTTCGCCATAATGCGCTAAACGCCCCAAATCTGTTGGATAACCATCGATTGGAGTTTGATCGATCTTAAAATCTCCTGTATGGATGATAGTCCCTGCTTTAGTTTTGATAGCCAAAGCAGAAGCATCGATGATGGAGTGTGTGATGTGTATCCACTCTATATCAAATTCACCGATCTCATAAACCTTGCGTTTTTCTACAGGACGAAACCATTTTCGTTCAGCTTTTAAACCATGCTCTTCAAATTTATTTGAGATCATTCCCAAAGCCAAAGGCGTAGCATAAATAGGGAATTGAAATTCTTTAAAGAAGTAAGGCACCGCACCTATATGATCTTCATGCGCATGAGTGATAACTATACCACGAATCTTATCTTTAATCTTTCTTACATAATCAAAATCAGGGATAATGATATCTACCCCGTGCATAGTTCCATCTGGAAAGCTCATACCGATATCGATAATAATCGCATCATTATTAGTTTCAAAAACACTGATATTTCCACCGATTTCTCCTAAACCGCCTAGTGGAGTGATGCGAATTTTATGCTCGCTAGAATTATTGTATTTTAAAGGATGTAAGCGATTTTCATGTGAAACACGGTTTGCTTCTATACACTCTGCAAGTGCGATTTGCCAATCTTCATTTCCGGTAAGCTTAGAAGGGAGATTGCGATTTCTTTTTTTCTTTTTTTCGCTTGGTTTTTCTACATTTTCACCCTCTAAAGGTTGAGAATTTGCAGAATTTTTCTTGGTATTTATCTTTTCGTTGTTAGAAAATTCATGAGTTGAATTTTGAGAATTTTCACTGACAGAATCAGCTAATTTTTTTCTACGATTTCTGTATTTATAGCGCTTGTTGTTTTTTGAATTTGAGTTAGGATTGTTTGTGTTTTCACTGTTTCCTTTGTTGTTTTCGTTCATATTCTTCCTTTACTTTTTCGTAAATTTTAAGGTATGAATCGACGCAAAGTTCATGTGGACGCAAATTTAAATTCAGTTTTAACTCTTGAAAAACCTCTGCTAACTCGGCTTTATAATTTTTTAAATTCCCTAATAGTTGCTTTCTTGGCGCTTTAAAACAATCTTTTAAAAAAGCTTTAAAAGCATGAATTTCACAGAGATCCTGATAAGCTCTGAATTTAATCATTTTCATCACTGCTGATACTACTTTTGGCGGTGGATTAAAACATTCAGGCTCTACATCAAACAGTATTTCTCGTTCACAAATCATAGCACTTAAAACTCCAAGAGCTGAAAAATCACTTTCTCCACTATGAGCACAGAATTTCAATGCCATTTCTTTTTGAACCATTACTATCAAACCTGAGCAATTTTTATCCTCTAAGGCTTGCAAAATCAAATGACTTGCGACATAGTAAGGTAAATTAGCGACCAAAAAATACTTCTTTTCATCAAAACATGCGAGCTTACTTGCATCTTGATGAAGCAAATTTAATTTTCCACAATCAAGTTCTTTTTGAAATTTCTTACGCAAAATAGGTATAAGATCATCATCTATCTCATAAGCCTTTACATGAGAAACTTTTAAAAGCTCTTGCGTCAAATCACCTAAGCCAGGCCCAATCTCTACTATATTTTCAGTATCTTTGGGTATGGCTTGGATGATTTTTGATAAAATACTTTTATCGTTTAAAAAATTTTGTCCGTAATGTTTTTTTGCTTTCATCATAATAGTTTTTTATTTTAGCTAAAAATTCTTAATTTTAAGCCTTTTTAGCTAAAATTCTTGCTAAATTATTTTTAGGATATTGTAAATGATAGTTTGTGCGGGTGGAACTGAAAATTTTTCTTTTGCCAAAGCCATAGGTATAGGTTTGGTAGAATCAACCTTTCATTTAACACAACTTTGCTTAAAAGAAAAACCTTCAAAACTTATATTTATAGGAACATGTGGACTTTACGATAAAGGAGAAATTCTAGGAATTTATAAAAGTTCTCATGCTTGTAATATTGAATTTTCTTATATTTCTGATCAATTCTACACTCCCGCAAACATTGAAATCAAACTCAACAATCAAAATGTTTCTCGTGAAACAATCAAAGTCAATTCTTCTAATTATATTTGTCAAAATTCAAAAGCAGCAAAAGAATTTGCAAAACTAGGTTTTTTTGCTGAAAATATGGAAGCTTTTTCAGTTTTAAGCGTGGCTAAAAATTTAGATATAGATGCAGAATGCATTTTATGTGCGACTAATTTTTGCAATGAAAATGCCCATGAAGATTTTATAAAAAATCATCAAAAAGCAAAAGAAAAATTAGAAGAATATTTAAAAATTAATCATTATATTTAGCAATCAAAGGAAAGTAATCTTGAAAGAACTCATTAATATCTTAGACTTTTTACCTGAAGAATTGGAAGAAAAAATCAAGCCTATGTTTCGCGTGAAACAAATTTATCAATGGATATATCAAAAATATGCAAATAATTTTTCCGATATGTCAAGTCTACCAAAAGATTTGCGTTTAGAACTTGCGCAAACTTATCATTTTGCTCCTCTTAAATGTGTTAAAAACGAGCAAAGTAAAGATGGGAGTATCAAATATCTTTTTGAACTTATCGATGGTTTAAGGATAGAAAGCGTACTTTTACCTATGAAAGAAGAACAATTTGACGATGAAGGTAAAAGAATTTCACATACAAGATATACCATTTGTGTTTCCTCTCAAGTAGGCTGTAAAAGTGGCTGTAGTTTTTGCCTTACTGCTAAAGGTGGCTTGAAAAGAAATTTGAGCGCAGGAGAGATAGCGGGGCAAATTTTATGGATCAAAAAACAAAACAATATCCCCTATGAGCGTCGTGTCAATATAGTCTATATGGGTATGGGAGAACCTCTTGACAATCTTAAAAATGTTTCCAAGGCGGTTAAAATTCTCTCTCAAAATGATGGACTTGCTATCAGCCCTCGTAGACAAACCATAAGTACAAGTGGTTTAGCAAAACAAATCAAAGAACTAGGTGAAATGAATTTGGGCGTTTTACTTGCTATCTCCCTTCACGCGGTCAATGACGAACTCCGAACCGAACTCATGCCTATAAATAAAGCTTATAATATAGCTGCGATTATGGATGCTGTGCGCGCTTTTCCTATAGATCAAAGAAAAAGAGTAATGTTTGAATATTTACTCATCGATGGCATCAACGACAAGATTGAACATGCAAAAGAGCTAGTCAAGCTTTTAAATGGTATAAAAGCCAAAGTGAATTTGATACTTTTCAATCCTCATGAGGGTAGTATTTATCATCGTCCTAAACTTGAAAATGCGATCAAATTTCAAGATTTGTTAAGTGCTAAAGGAGTAACTTGCACCATAAGAGAAAGCAAGGGGCTTGATATTTCAGCAGCTTGTGGACAACTCAAAGAAAGGGCGAAAGAATTATGACAGCTTTGGATATTTTTCAAATCATTTTTATATTTGTCGTTGTTTTGATAGGTTTTGCGGGTATGATTTGGGTGATTTCTAAAGATAAAAGCAATCGCTAATTGAATAAATCTTTTATTGAAATTTTAAGATATTTAAATTTATAAATAAAAGCAATGTATATTTTGATAAATTTAAATATCAATCAAATCTTCTTAGATCCATTTTATTTTTTAAAAAGACGGTGCGAAATAGATGCTAAAAAATTTAGAATAAAGATTAAATTCTAAAATAAATTCAAAGATTTAAAACCATTGAGATAAAAATTTACGATTAATAATTCTTGAATATTTTTCTAAAAGAAGTTTTTAAAATGGTGTCAAGGGGGAGACTTGAACTCCCGACCTCCGGCTTATGAGACCAGCGCTCTAACCAGCTGAGCTACCCTGACATAATAAATCATAGAGATCATTTCAAGAAATGAAAATGTAATTATACTCTTTTTTACTAAAATTTTATTTAAAGCTTTTTTAGATATAATTTAATTTTTAATTAGACAGGTGTCCGAGCGGTTGAAGGAGCACGCCTGGAACGCGTGTAAAGTGCAAGCTTTCGAGGGTTCGAATCCCTTCCTGTCTGCCATCAAATAATTTTTAAGCCAAACTAAGTTATAATACAAACTTCTTTTGGGGCATTAGCTCAGCTGGGAGAGCACAACGCTGGCAGCGTTGGGGTCAGCGGTTCGAACCCGCTATGCTCCACCATGGTTCCGTAGCTCAGTTGGTAGAGCACTACCTTGACATGGTAGTGGTCGTTGGTTCAAGTCCAATCGGAGCCACCATTTTTTATTTCTTTCAATTTCTTCTACTTTCAAAAAATACATTAAAAGCGCTATATACAAACAAACTAAAAGATTTTTGATTTCAATTTGTTGCTTTTGTGTTATAATGGTTTTTGATTAATTAGGGTTCTTTTTGGGGTTTTTAAAACTCAATAGGATTCTTTAAAACTTACCAAAGATATTAAAATCAAACGCTCATTTTACATTTATAAAAAAGGATTTTTTATGCAAGATTTCGTTATAGAAAAAGCTACACAAAAAGATTTAAAATCCATACTGAACATAACAAAAGACGCTCTAAATTCCATGAAAGCTATGAATTTTAATCAATGGGATGAAAATTACCCTAATGAAGAAATTTTTAAAGAAGATATCAAAGCACAAGAGCTTTATCTTTATAAAGAAAAGGATGAGATTCTAGGTTTTATTTGCATCAATGAAAAATTCGAACCCGAATTTTACGAGCAAATCAACTTTAAAAAATCCTACGATAATCAAGCTTTTTATCTACACCGTTTGGCTGTAAAAGAAAATGCTAAAGGCAAAGGCATAGCACAAAAGCTTTTAAATTTTTGTGAAACTTATGCTAAAAATGAAGGAAAATATAGCTTAAGAGCGGATACTCATAGTAAAAATATCCCTATGAATTCGCTCTTTAAAAAGTTAAATTTTGAGTTTTGCGGGGATTTTCATATCCCTTGCTATGAAGATGAGTTTTTAGCTTATGAAAAGATCCTAAACTAAAAAGCTCTTTGAGTTTTTCTCATAAGCCTTGATTTGTTCTTCATATTTTAAAGTTAAAGCTATATTATCAAGCCCTTCTAGTAAACAGGTTCTGCGAAATTCATCCAAATCAAAAGAAAAAACCTGATCTTTAAAAAATACCTTTTTCTCAAATAAAGAAATTTCTATATTTTTATCTTCAGATTCTTTTAGTTGCTTTATAATGCTTACAACCTCATCTTTAGCAAGCTCTATAGTAAGCAAACCATTTCCTAAAGCATTATTTTTAAAAATATCTGCAAAAGAAGGCGCGATAATAGCTCTTATGCCATAATCCACCAAAGCCCAAGGTGCATGCTCCCTTGAAGAACCGCTTCCAAAATTTTCAAAACTTACTAAAATAGAAGCATTTTGGTATTCTTTTTTATTGAGATTAAAATCCATATTTAAAACGCTTTCTTTATCGTCTAAATAACGCAAATCATGAAACAAATGCTTACCAAAGCCCTGTTTTGAAACAGCAAGTAAAAATTGCTTAGGGATGATTTGATCTGTGTCGATATTGGCATATTCTAAAGGACAAGCTATACCTTTATGAGTAGTAAATTTTTGCATTTTAAACTCCTAAATATTTTCTATTATCACAAATAAAGCCTTCTATGGCACAGGCTGCTGCGCTTGCAGGACTCATTAAGTGGGTGATAGAACCCTTACCCTGTCTACCTACAAAATTACGATTTGAAGTTGAAGCGACTCTTTGTCCCGCGCTTGCTTTATCATCATTCATACCAAGACACATTGAACATCCTGCGTATCTCCACTCGCACCCTGCTTCAATGAAAATTTTATCAAGTCCTAAATTTTCAGCTTCTTTTCTCACTTGCATAGAACCAGGTACGATTAAAGCTTTAACATCCTTATGAATTTTGCGCCCTTTTAAAATATCCGCAGCTATCTTAAGATCTTCTAAACGCCCATTTGTACAAGAACCTATGAAAACAATATCAATTTTTACCCCTTCTAAGCTTTGATCTTGCTCTAAATTCACATAATCTAAGGCATCGAGTAAGGATTTTTGATCACTTGGATTGCTAAAATCACTGACTTTTGGAATTCTTTCATTTATAGCAATAACCTGAGAAGGATTGGTTCCATAGCTGATTTGTGGTTGAATTTGGCTTGCATCAAGGACTATGCTTTCATCATATTGCGCGCCCTCATCACTTTTTAAACTTCTCCAATACTTACAATGCTTTTCAAATTCTTCTCCCTTTGGAGCAAATTCTTTCCCTTTTATATATTCAAAAGTAATCTCATCAGGTGCTATCATACCGACTTTTGCACCAAATTCTATAGCCATATTGCAAAGTGTCATTCTAGCTTCCATACTCAAGCTTTCTATCAACTCTCCACAAAATTCTATGGCATAGCCTGTGCCTTTTGCGGTGCCATATTTTGCTATAAGATATAAAATCAAATCCTTAGCATAAACACCCTTTTGAAACTGACCCTTGCATTCTATTTTCATGGTTTTGAGCTTGGCTTGTTTTAAAGTTTGCGTAGCCATTACATGCTCGACCTCACTTGTACCTATACCAAAAGCCAAAGCTCCAAAAGCACCATGTGTTGCAGTGTGAGAATCCCCACAAACCAAAGTTACACCCGGTAAGGTAAAACCAAGCTCAGGACTTACTATATGTACTATACCTTGATTTTTATCGCCTAAGCCTAAAAGTCTGACTCCAAATTCTTTAGTATTTTGCATCAAAGTCGTAATCTGCTCTTTTGCCATACCCGAACAAGCATCCAAATCTGTGCTTTTAGTCGATACATCATGATCAATAGTCGCTAAAGTCAAATCTGATCTTGCCATTTTACGATTTGCCATTTTAAGACCTGAAAAAGCTTGAGGGCTTGTTACTTCGTGGATTAAATGTCTATCGATATAAAGTATAGGGAGTTCATTTTCCTTTTGATAAACCACATGAGAATCAAACACTTTTTCATATAAAGTTTTAGCCATTGTTATTCTCCTTTAAAATTTCTACTATACAATCCCCCATTTCATCGGTACTTAAATAAGAATTCGCATTTAAATCCTTAGTCATTTTTCCACGCTCTAAAGCTATGGCTATGGCATTTTCTATATCTTGTGCAGCTTTTTCTTCTTTAAAGCTATATTTTAACATCAAAGCTGCACTTAAAATTTGAGCTATAGGATTGGCTATATTTAAATGAGCTATATCAGGAGCTGAACCACCTGCTGGCTCATAAAGCCCAAAACCTTTATCATTTAAACTCGCAGAACAAAGTAAGCCCAAAGATCCACTTATAGCTGCTAATTCATCGCTTAAAATATCACCAAAAAGATTAGAACAAAGCATTACATCAAAAGTGCTAGGATTTTTAATAATTTGCATAGCTGCATTATCTACATACATGTATTCTAACTTAATATCTTCGTATTCTTTTGCAATTTGTCCTACTACATCACGCCATAAAATAGAACTTGCTAAAACATTTGCCTTATCAATTAGATGCACTTTTTTATTTCTTATCCTTGCACTTTCAAAAGCAAGGCGTGTAATCCTTTCTATCTCTGCTTTAGTGTAAATTTCGGTATCATAAGCACTTTCTTTGCCCAATTCTTGCTTACCAAAATAAATCCCACCCGTAAGCTCTCTAACACATAAGATATCTACACCTTTTTGGATAATTTCATCTTTTAAAGGCGAGGCATGTCTTAGGCTTTCATAAATTTTACAAGGACGTAAATTTGCAAATAAATTAAAATGCTTTCTTAAAGGCAAAAGCGAAGCTCTTTCAGGTCTTTGATCTATAGGTAGATTATCCCACTTAGGCCCTCCTACTGAACCAAATAAAATAGCATCACTTTGCTCACAAAGCTTTAAAGTCTCATCGCTTAATGCTACTCCGTATGCATCTATGCTTGCTCCACCTATCTTCGCTTCTTTTGCTTCTAATTTAAAGCCGTGTTTTTGAGCAACAAAATCTAAAATTTTTAAAGCCTCTTTCATCACTGAAGGGCCTATGCCATCCCCTGGTAAAACTGCTATTTTATAAGTATTCATATTGCTTTCCTTTCTTCAACTTTTAAAGATCTATAAATTGCATTATAAGCACTGATAAAGGCTTGTGCTGATGCTTCTATGACATCTGTTGAAAGCCCTTTGCCATGGAATTTTCTCCCTTTAAATTCTAAATCCACATCCACTTGCCCCTGTGCATCCACACCCGAACTTTTTGCATTAATACTATATGCTTTTAAAACAGGGTTTAAGCCTGTAATTCTAGAGATACAATTAAACACCGCTTCTATAGGCCCATTTCCAGTACAAGCTTCAGTTTTTAACTCTTCTTTTATACGCACACAAACACAAGCTGTTGGGATAGTGCCACTAATTACGCTTAATTTTTCAAGTACTAATTCATTCTCTTCATCGTTTTCATAACTTAAAAACATTAAAGCCTCTAAGTCATAATCATAAACTTGTCCTTTTTTATCCGCAAGGCGTAAAAAACTCTCATAAACTTCATCTAAATTATAAGTTTTTTCATCATATCCTAAATTATCAAGACAAGTTTTGATCATAGCCCTACCGCTTCTTGCAGTCATAAGCATACGATTTTCATGAAGTCCTATACTGCTAGGACTTATGATTTCGTAAGTTTGTCTATTTTTAAGCACTCCATCTTGATGAATTCCAGAGCTATGAGAAAAGGCGTTGCTTCCCACTATAGCTTTATGCGAAGGTATGCTTTCATTAGTGATGGCCGAAACTAATTTTGAAGTTTTAGAAATGTTTTCGCACTTGATATCTGTATAAAAACCTTTTAAATAATCACTTCTTGTTTTTATCGCCATTACAACTTCTTCTAAAGCACAATTTCCAGCCCTTTCGCCAAGTCCATTCATGGTACATTCTATTTGTCTTGCACCTTGTAAAATAGCACTTAAGCTGTTGCCTGTTGCCATACCTAAGTCATTGTGACAATGCACAGAAATGACGGCTTTGTCTATATTGGGTACTTTGTTAAACAAAATTTTGATGATATGAGCAAATTCACTAGGCAAAGTATAACCCACAGTATCAGGTATATTGATAGTTCTAGCCCCTGCCTTAATAGCATTTTCTACCATAAAACAAAGATTATCAATAGGAGTTCTTCCTGCATCCTCACACGAAAATTCGACATCATCAGTATAGTTTCTAGCCCTTGTGATAGCTCTTTGTGCCATAGCCAAAATTTCATCAAAATCTTTTTTTAATTTATCTTGTATATGCAAAGTCGAAGTGGCTATAAAAGTATGAATTCTAAAAGAATCCGCCACTTTTAAAGCCTCATAAGCAGTATCTATATCTTTATCCAAAGCTCTAGAAAGCGCACAAATAGTTGAATTTTTCACTTTCGAAGCTATGTTTTTTACTGCTTCAAAATCCCCTTGCGAAGATACAGGAAAACCCGCTTCTATCACATCAACACCCAAATTTTCAAGCGCTAAGGCAATTTGTAATTTTTGATTTATATTTAAAGAACTGCCTAAAGCTTGTTCACCATCGCGTAAAGTCGTATCAAAAATGATAATTTTGTTATTTTTCATATTTTAATCCTTAAAAAATGAAACAAACCGAATGAATTTTGTTAAAAATTCAAAAACTTAAAAACAATAGTAAAAAATAAAAATTTAGAATAATGATTAAAAATAAAAATTTTAGTTTAGAGTGAGTGAGAGTTGCAGCATCAGGTTGAAGTAGTTTTCTTTGCTTTTGTGCTCTTTGACTTGAATTGAATTTGAAATGTTAAAAACCTGTGTCATTGTTGCCTCCTTTGTAAATTTACTTATTGTTTTTAATTTAGCATATTTTCAGTTAATATGCAAAACAAAAATTTAAAAATTAAGAAATTTATTGTTATAATTGTAGTTTTAAGTAACAAAAAGGATGTTGATGTTAAAAGAACTTTTAGAAATCAAAAAAGAAATGGAGCCCGTTATCCATGAAGCTAATGTAAAATTAAATGTATTGGCTCGTGAGGTAATAGTTCGTAGAAAAGAGTATGAAATTTACGGACCTATGGTAGATCGTGTCTATCTTGATAATGCAATTTATGTTAAAGTTATGTCAAGTGGGCGTGATGTAAAAACGGATAATGTTGCAATCAAAACAGGTTTTTACATGGTTTTTGTTGCTCCTGAAAAAGAAAGTACAAAAGATATCAAAAATAAACTCAAAGTAGCTTATGAAGGACTTGATAATAAATTTATAGCAACACTCATCCGATCTTGCCAAAGGTTTAAAGAAATTATATCTAAAACCCAAGCTACCCTCTCTAAAGCTTCGAAAATGAATGTTTTAGTAAAAACTAACCTAGGAGAAGCAAGCGCGGCTCTTAAATTTAACATCACCATAGAATACACTAAAGAAAATCAAAAACTAACACGCGAGAATTCAAAATCAGCAGGAAGTTTTAGAGATACTAAAACCTATATCAATCTTGTAGTGGAAAAAAGTACCGACTCTCAAATTTGTGAAAAATTATTAGACGATGTGGAAAAATATTTTATCGGTGGAGGTTGAAATCCTACCGACAAAATACTTCATTAAAATTTATAAGTATAGCCCAAGTATAAGCCGTAATTTGTTTGTCTTGGATCATATAAATTTGATCCTATATTTTTTTGATAAAAATCTCTCGTATTGTATTCGATTTTCTCTACTTTAAAACCTGCTTCGATTTCATTAGAAGCGCCTAGCTCAAGTATAGCACCAATTTTAGCTCCATACGCAAAACCGTCAAATTTTTGAGATAAAGACAATAAAGGTGTTTTTAAATCAAGATTTGTTTTTGCATAACCCAAATATCCACCCGCAACAGCTCTTACTCTTTCAAAAATTTTTGGAGTAAAATCATAACCCATCAAGAATTTATGTGTGCTAAAATCACCCTCTATTCTAAAATTAGTAGTTCTTATAATATCGCTAAATTCATCAGAATAATTATAAGCAAGATATAATCTATGCAAATCATTAAAACGATAACCCGCTTTTAAACCCAAAATAGGAATACTACTAGATAAATCACCATTAAACACTGCACCGGTTTGATTGTGCTTTAAATTTCCTTGAACTTTAGTTTGAACATAAGCTGCATCCGCACCTATAAAAAAGCCTGATTTTTCTTCAGCAAAAGCCGAACTTGAAAACAATGCTATACCTGCAACAATGCTTAAAAACTTTTTATTCATGGTTTGCCTCCTTGAATAGAATTTGGAGGTGATATTGTATTATATTGATAATTAATATAGTATTATTTTTGTTACTTTTTCTATTTTTTTTCTAAGATTATATAAGGATTTTGTTTACAAATTTAAGAAAAATTAGCTTTAAAATACTTGTAAATTTATATTTGTTAAAAAACTATGCGATTAAGGATTTATAAAAAGAGTAAAAACATAAAGAGTGAAATTCACTCTTTGTAAAAAGTTCAAACCAAAATCAATCATCAAATTCTTGGCCTAAAAAATTACCATTGCGATCAAAATAAAGCTCCATATAATTGTTAAGCTTGATCTCATAACCATACGCTTCCCAATCCATATCTACGATAAAAGCACCTGGATAGAGATTTTGAATTTGACTGGTAATATTTTTTGGCAAGCCATTAAAATGATCTTGTGGTGGTACAGCGTATTGTGGATATACAGGATACGAAGTAGCAGGAGCAGGAGCGACTGCAGAGGTTTGAGCTGAAACACTAGAAATTGTATTTGCACTTGCAAGTATGGCAGAACATGCTAAAATAACAGGGATAAATTTTACTTTCATTTCTTCTTCCTTAAAATGTTTTAGTAAGTGTAAGTTTATGCTTTTTTTGTGAAGTGAGCGTGAAAGAGAAATAAAAAATATTTTAAAAATAGCTATAAATTTAAGATATCAAATGAGTTTTTTAAACTTTTGCACTTTCAAAAGCTATTTAAAACTTTAAAATGCAAAAGCTTTGTCTTTATTTTGGCACTACCATATCGCTACGACATTCTATGACTGTATGTACATTTCCGCGTGGATTAAAATCCCCTACTACTTTAATCCATTTTGGCTTGAGTTTGTCTTTTAGGGTATTATAAATTTCATTGATACTTGCTTCATGTGAAACATTTCTATACATAAAAGTATTGATATAAAGTTTTATTGCTTTAAGCTCAACCACAAATTGATCAGGTATATACTCAAGATAAATCGTTGCAAAATCAGGATAACCCGAACGCGGACAACAACACATAAATTCAGGCAAAGTGATTTTTATAACATAATCATTCTTCGCATCATTAGGCCAAATTTCCATATTTTCTACATCAAATTCTTTGATTTCTTTTTCACCATAACGCATGGACTTTCCTTCATTAAAATTTTTAGAAAATTATATAAAAAATTGCTTTTAGAGTAATTGAAAAATAAACATTTTTAGCAAATTGCATAAAAAAGACAAATATTATATTAAATAAAGCTTTTTATACTAGAATAAGGCAAATCTTTCAAAAGGAAAAAAATGAGAAAATCAATTGCAATTATAGGCGGTAGCATCGCAGGACTCAGTGCAGCTTTATTTTTCGCTTCAGCTAAAAATGAAGAACTTGACTTTGATATCACTGTTTTTGATGAGGGTAAAGCGGATTTAAAAGCAGCAGCGATTTACAATGTTCCTTTTTTCCCAAAAGGTGCAAAAGCAGATGAAATTTACACTCACATAAAAGCACAAATTGCTTCTATGCTCGAAGTAAAATACATCGATTCAAAAGTAGTAAGCATAAGCGGAGAAAAAGGGGATTTTACAGTTAGTGATGAACAGGGTTTGGGTATAAAAGCAGATTATATCATCGTAGCAACAGGGGCAAACAAAAGCGAAATCAAAGGACTTGAAGATTTTGTAATACCGCATGAGCTTATGCCAAAACCAAACAAATTTTGCTTCAAACATCACGGAAGACAGATTATCAAAGAAGGAATTTACGCAGCAGGACTTGCTTCAGGTGTTACGACTATGGTTGCTTGCGCGATGGGAAGTGCCAATGAAGCAGCTTGCGCGATTTTAAGCGATATCAAAGGTGCAGTAAGCGTATATCACGATACACCTACTACAAGAGTTTAAATCATCAAAGCACAAAAGGTGTGCTTTGATACACATCATAATTGAGCCAATTTGCAAAAATGGTATTTGCATTTGAGCGCCAATTGTATTTTATATTGCCCTTTTTATCATAATAATTTTTAGCTTTTTGTATGAAATTATCTCTTACATATTCTTGATGTAAAGTCTCTTTAAAATATTCCAAATGCCCTAAAATAAAAATATTCTTTTCATCTCTTAACAAAGCCGAACCGATTTTTTTATTTCTAAGTAAAATTTTTAATTTTCCTTGTTTTTGTAGTGATGAAATTTGCTCTTCATCCATGCTAGAATGCCTTGAATGAGGCATTAAAACCTTTTCATCCAAATTCGTTAAAAGTAGATCAGGCGAAACTTTATCATGCTTATAAACTCCAAAAATTTTCTTATCTAAAGAGATTTTATCTACACCATGAAAGTATTTTAAAGCAGCCATAGCACCCCAACAAATATACATAGAACTTGTTACATTTTGCTTTAAAAAATCAAAAATTTCTAGCAATTCTTCCCAGTAAGCAACCTTTTCAAAATCCATTTGTTCCACAGGAGCTCCCGTAACAATAGCACCGTCAAATTTATGTTTTTTAACCTCTTCAAGACCCTTGTAAAATTTTTCCAAATGAGTAAAAGGAGTATTTTTACCCACATAGCTAGTCGTGGCTACAAGTGTGATATTTACTTGCAAAGGAGAATTTGCAAGTAAACTTAGAATTTGATTTTCTGTTTCTATTTTTTTTGGCATAAGATTGACAATCAAAATTTCTTGCGGCCTGATATCTTGATGCTTTGCTCTCCTTAATCCCATGATAAAAGCATGCTCTTTTAAAAGCTCATAAGCGGGTATATTTTCTGGAATAATCAGTGGCATTTTTTCTCCTTTATTTAAACCTTATTTATGATAAAGCATGGTGGAATTTTTATTTTCTTCCACTCAATGCAAACACGCTTTTAGCTTTCTATAGCTTGTTTTAAGTCCGCTATCAAATCATCGATATTTTCAAGTCCTATGCTTAAGCGTATAGTAGCTTTCGTAATACCTGCTTTTTGAAGTTCTTCTTCGCTCAGTTGCGAATGAGTAGTAGAAGCAGGATGAATGATCAAAGACTTGCTATCGCCCAAATTTGCAGCAAGTAAGAAAAGTTGAGTTTTATCACAAATTCTTCTAGCATGCTCATAATCTTTAGCTTCAAAGCTTAAAAGCCCACTGGCTAAATTTTTATCAAAATATTTTTTAAACAAATCATGATAAGCATTGTTTTCCAAAGTAGGATAATTTACACCCTTGATATCAGGATGAGAATTTAAAAAATTTGCAATTTTTTCAGCATTTTGACTGTGTTTTTCTATACGCACTGCCAAGGTTTCAAGTCCTTGTAAAAGCAACCAAGCATTTTGAGGTGCTAAGCTAGCCCCTAAATCTCTAAGCCAAGTGATGATGACTCTAATACTAAAAATCGGCAAATCAAGTGTATTTAAATTCAGCCCATGATAACTTGGATCAGGAGTGTTAAAAGCCTTATATCTATCGTTGTTTTTAAGCAAGTCATTTAAATTTTTTCTTTCTATGATCGCTCCGCCTAAGGCACTGCCTTGACCGCTTACATATTTGCTTAAGCTATGTACAACCACATCTACACCGTATTTAAAAGGCTGAAGCAAGAAAGGAGTAGCAACGGTATTGTCACAAATGCTAACGATTTTATGTTTTTGAGCTATTTGGCTTATTTTTTCTATATCAGCTATAGCAATTTGAGGATTTGAAAGGCTTTCAAAAAAAATCACTTTAGTATTTTGATCTATAACTTTTTCTAAGCTATCCAAATCACCTATATCAAATTCCCTAGCTTCTATGCCAAAGTTTTTAAGCGTGTGAGAAATCAGAGTTTGAGTTCCGCCATAAATTTTGTTCGAATACGCGACATTATCTCCCGAACTTGCTAAATTGATAAGTGCATAAAAAGAAGCTGCCATACCGCTAGCAACAGGAATTCCAAAAGCCCCTCCTTCGACATTGGCAAGCCTTTGTCCTAAGATATCGCTTGTAGGATTGCTAAGTCTTGAGTAAATATTGCCAAGTTCTTGAAGATTAAACCTTGCTGCAGCCTGATCCAAATTTTCAAAATTATACGCAGTGTTTTGATATATAGGCACACTAATACTTCTTTGAGTATCAAAATTATAAGCTCCGTGTAATGCTAAAGTTTCTTTATTGAAATTCATTTTTTATCCTTATTGTATCAATGAAAAAATGTTAAAAAGCTTTTTATCGGCTTTAAACTAAGGCTATTTGAAAATGTAAATTTATAGAATATGAGTATATACGAGTAGATTAAGCGTGCAAAGCACGCATGTAGAAAGGAGAAAGCATGAAATTGAAGCTAGTATAAGACATTTTTTTCTCCTTTCTAAAAATTTTTTGAGATATTCTATCTTTATAAAAATAAAATTTAAATAAAATTTTAAAAAATTACACGAATTGTTTAAAAATTTTATTGCAACTCACTCTAAAAAGAGCGAGTTAGCAATAAATTGAAGGCAGTTCAAGCCCAACCTAGTATTACAAGACTACCAAGATAGGCTTGTAAAGCAAGGTTTTTCCCGCACAAGGCGGGAAATTTTATAAAGAATTTAAAAAACTTAAGATAATTATTGCTTAAGCTGGATTAGGGTTTGAAGCATTTGATCACTAGTTGAAATAGTTTTTGAGTTTGCTTGATAACCCCTTTGGATAATGATAAGTTCTGTCAAAGAACGACTTAAATCCACATTTGACATTTCAAGAGCTGCCGTTTTCATCTCACCACGACCGCCTGTGCCTGCTTCACCTACTACTATATTACCACTGTTTGCAGTGATTTTAAAAAGATTTCCGCCGATTTCTTCAAGACCTGAGTTGTTTGCTACTGAAGCCATTGCGATCTTAGCTACTGCAAAGGTTTTACCGTTGGTAAATTCACCTAAGATATTTCCTTTATCATCCACACGGATAGCATCCGGTTTTAAGTTTCCTGAAGTATAACCATCAGTTGCTTGTCCTGTTAGAGTCGAAGCTGAGTTTGAGCTTACAAGACCGTCATTGCTTCCACTTGTTCCAAAGCTAAGCTTGATTTGTTGATTTGGCGCAGCACCGTTATTTGGTGAAAAGCTTATAGTTTTTGGTGTATAGCTTGCCAAAGATCCGTCATTGTTAAATCTTGCGCTACCTACGATGATATTTGTAGGACCTTCACCTGTGGTATTGATCTCTGCAGGCTCTGGCACACGGATGATCATTTGCCATTCATTACCCCCATCTTGGGTGGTACTTTGTTTTACAAATTGCACTTCTAAAGTATGTTTTGAACCCAAAGAGTCAAAAATTTCAAGTCCTGCTGAAAAAGCAGAAAGCTTAAGCTGTTCGCTTTCTTTGATAGATCCACCCGTTACCAAAGGACCATCCCAAGCTTTAAAGATGGCTGTAAAAGCATCATTGGTGCTTACTGTGCCTTCTTTATTAGAATATGCAGTGATATTAAAACTCATATTTTTTGGAGTAGTAGTTTGAGCACCTGCAGCTACTGTATTTGCGGGTATTGTAGAATCTTCCTTGGCATTAGAGATAGCAAAATGTCCGCTGTCATTCACTACTACTTTTACATTTTGATTGATATCATCTGCATCATAAGTTTTTAATCCATCTCCATCATAATCCACCCCGTATCTAGCATCCCTTTGCAAAAGCTCTCTTAAATCTTCTGTGGTTCTAAATACTCTTGCTGTAGTATTTTTTAAACCTCCGTTAACAGCATTCCAATAATTTAAAGACGCAGGATCCGTAGGAGGAGTTGCTGCATTAGCACCTGGCTGATATGCTGGACCTCCATCAGGATTATACATAGGTGGTAAAGTTACAGGATTTGAACTATAAATATATTTATGTGCAGTGATTACTTCAGCACTGTTTCCATTATTTACATTAGCTTGATTTTTCACCCAATTACTATTTCCATTAGCAGTTCCAGGAGTAATATTTTGCCAATCAAATTCCCCACCATTTACTGTAATATTGGTAAGTTCACCTGCTGAATTGCCAGCATTTACAGTTAAATGAATATTTTTCATATTGTCTGTAGTACCGTCAGCATTATCATTCACAAGATCAAAACCTGTTCCATCAGCTTTTTTAACAGCTTTTACCCCCGTTCCATCTCTCGTATCGGTTGGTGCGGTGAAGGTATTGATATAAGCTATAGCATCATCTAAACTTTGAATTTCTGAATTTTTTATATTAACTCCATTGATAGTAATATCAAGTGTTACATGTTTACTTGCATCACCCCAAAAAATTACATTATTTTGAGCTGCTTTATTATTAGGATCAAAAGCTGTTCCTGTCTTATTTATAGTATATTTCGCATCCGCATAAGATACCCAAATTCCTTGACCATCTCTTAAATTAAGCCCTGTACCGCTTGCATTGAAAAGTGAGCCTGCATCCACACCCTTTTCTGTCACTTCAACTGAATTTTTAGAAGTAGTATAAAACTGAGTTGTTCCTGTGTCGTTTTCATCTTCAGTTTTATTGGTTTTAGTGTTATAGCCATGAACTGAATCAAGTCCGTATAAATTCGTACTTGAAGTACCGATATTTAAACCACTATTTAAATTCGCTTTGATAGCTACTTCAGTAGATTTTGCTGCAGGGATATGCATACCTGGATCGATGAAGATATTTTTTGGGCTTCTTGAGCTGTCTATGGTTTGATCATCCCAGTTGATATTCCACCCTTGGACTACAAAACCTGCATTATTTACGAAATTTCCATAAGCATCAAGTTTAAAATCCCCACTTCTTGTAAGATAATTCGTAAGTCCACCATCATCACTTACCATAAAAAAGCCATCACCGTTAATCGCCACGTCTGTATTTTTATCTGTAGTTTGAACCGAGCCTTGAGAATGAATTCTTGTTGTAGAACTCACTGAAACCCCAAGTCCTATTTGAAGTGGATTTGATCCGCCTCTTCCATCGGTTGGAGCAGTAGCAATTTTAACGGTTTGAGAAAACATTGTTCCAAAATCTGCACGAGAATATTTAAAACCGGTAGTATTAACATTTGAAATGTTATTACCCTCAACATCCATTGCAACTTGGTGTGCTTGAAGTCCGCTTACGCCAGACCAAAGTGATCTCATCATTTTAAATCCTTTATAAAATATTGCTTTTTTAAAATGACGCTTGAAGTTCGAAAAACTTTTTGCGTTTTTATGTAGGATTTATAAGCAAGTTCTGTTCCAACTTTTGAAATTTTTTATGAAATTTTAAAAAATTATATAAGAAATGTAAAGATTTTTTAGAAATGGATAAAGCTTTAAACTTTTGTGTAATAAAAATTACACTCTTACTCTTAAATTTGCAGCATGCGTTAAAGCAACTGCTATGGCATCAGTGATATCTAGGGGCTTGATATCTTTACTAAAACCCAAAAGTCTTTTTACCATAAAAGCTACTTGTTCTTTAGTCGCCTTTGCCTTGCCTGTAACAGCTTTTTTTACTTGCAAGGGAGTGTATTCTGCAAAATCTCCATGAATTTGGAGAATTTTTAAGGATAAAGCCCCGCGAAACTGAGCAAGTTTTAAAACGGTTTTTGGATTATAAGCAAAAAAGATATCCTCTATGGCTACCTCATCAAAGGAATGATTTTTAAAAATCAAGTCCAAACCCTCGCAAAGCTCTGTGATTTGATACTGTAAAGTGCTGGGTTTTATCTTTATAAGTCCTGCTTCGATTAAAGTATTTTTACCCTTATTTGCTTCTATGATAGCATAACCGCAATTTCTTGAGCCAGGATCTATACCTAAAATTTTCAAATTTTTCCTTTGTACTAATGAAATGCAAAAGCTTGATTTTAACCTTTTTTTATAAAATTTAAGATAAAATCCATAACCTTACAAAGACTAAAGAGAGACTATGAATCCAAGCCAAATACTTGAAAATTTAAAAAAAGAACTCAACGAAAACGAATACGAAAATTATATCGCTATCTTAAAATTTAACGAAAAACAAAGTAAAGCAGATCTTCTAGTCTTTAACGCTCCTAATGAGCTGTTAGCTAAATTCATACAGACAAAATACGGTAAAAAAATTTCACATTTTTACGAAGTGCAAAGCGGAAATAAAGCAAGCGTCTTGATACAAGCACAAAGCCAAAAAACCACTAGTAAAAGCACTAAAATTGATATCGCTCATATCAAAGCACAAAGTACGATTTTAAATCCTTCTTTTACTTTTGAAAGCTTTGTGGTGGGGGATTCTAACAAATACGCTTATGGAGCTTGTAAAGCTATCTCACAAAAAGACAAGCTAGGAAAACTTTACAATCCTATCTTTATCTATGGACCTACAGGACTTGGCAAAACACACTTGCTTCAAGCTGTGGGAAATGCAAGCTTGGAAATGGGAAAAAAAGTGATTTATGCTACGAGTGAAAATTTTGTCAATGATTTCACTTCAAATTTAAAAAATGGCTCTTTAGATAAATTTCACGAAAAATATAGAAATTGTGATGTTTTACTCATAGATGATGTACAGTTTTTAGGGAAAACAGACAAAATTCAAGAAGAATTTTTCTTTATATTTAATGAGATTAAAAACAATGACGGGCAAATCATCATGACAAGCGATAACCCACCCAATATGCTAAAAGGTATCACCGAACGCTTAAAAAGTCGTTTTGCTCATGGTATCATAGCAGATATCACCCCGCCTCAACTGGATACAAAAATAGCCATCATACGAAAAAAATGTGAATTTAATGATATCAATCTTTCTAATGATATCATCAATTATATCGCCACTTCTTTAGGGGATAATATAAGAGAAATAGAAGGCATTATCATAAGCTTAAACGCCTATGCTAACATACTCGGACAAGAAATCACTCTCGAACTTGCAAAAAGCGTGATGAAAGATCATATCAAAGAAAAGAAAGAAAACATAAGCATTGAAGACATTTTATCTTTGATTTGTAAAGAATTTAACATCAAGCCAAGCGATGTGAAATCTAGCAAAAAAACCCAAAATGTCGTTACTGCAAGACGCATAGCAATCTATCTAGCAAGGGAGCTTACAAGCCTTACTTTTTCACAACTTGCTAACTTTTTTGTGATGAAAGATCACACAGCCATTTCACATAGTGTGAAGAAAATAAAAGAACTCATGGAAGATGATGAACAAATAAAGACAAAAATCGAAGAATTAAAAAACAAAATTCTTACAAAAAGTCAAAGTTAAGTGAAGAAATGTGAAAAAAAGAAAAACAAAATGTGAAAGAATATAATTAAGCAAAATATGATAAAATATAAACTTAATAATTTTTTGCTAAAGAATTTCACAATTTCAATAGTCTTATTATTACAATGAATTTAAATTATATATAATAAAGCCAAGGAGAAAAAATGAAACTAAGTATCAATAAAAATACCCTTGAATCTGCGGTACTTTTATGTAATGCCTATGTAGAAAAAAAAGATTCTAGTACTATCACTTCACATCTACTTTTCCAAGCTGATGAAGATAAACTTATCATTAGAGCAAGTGACTTTGAAATAGGGATAAACTATAAAATAAGAAAAATTCGCGTAGAAAGCAGTGGATTTGCTACTGCAAATGCAAAAAGTATAGCGGATGTGATAAAAAGCTTAAATAACGAAGAAGTGGTATTAGAAACTATAGATAATTTTTTATTCATAAGACAAAAAAGTACTAAATATAAACTTCCTATGTTTAATCATGAAGATTTTCCAAATTTCCCTAAAACAGAAGGCAAAAACCAATTTGATATTGATTCAAGTGATTTAAGTAGATCTCTTAAAAAAATTCTACCAAGCATTGATACTAACAATCCTAAATATTCTCTAAATGGTGCATTTTTAGATATAAAAACAGATAGAATAAATTTCGTTGGAACCGATACAAGACGCCTTGCAGTTTACACCCTTGAAAAAGCAAACAATCAAGAATTTCACATTAGTATTCCTAAAAAAGCTATCATGGAAATGCAAAAACTTTTTTATGAAAAAATCGAAATTTATTATGATGAAAATATGCTTATCGCTAAAAATGACAATTTTGAATTCTTTACAAAACTCATCAATGATAAATTCCCTGATTATGAAAAAGTTATCCCAAAAACTTTCAAACAAGAACTTAAATTTTCAACTGAAGATTTTATAGACAGTCTTAAAAAAATCAGTGTTGTAACTGAAAAAATGAAACTTCATTTCAACAAAGATAAAATCATCTTTGAAGGTATAAGCTTAGACAATATGGAAGCAAAAACCGAACTTGAAATCGAAACAGGAGTGAGTGAAGAATTTAATCTTAATATTAAGATAAAATACCTACTTGACTTCTTAACTTCAATCGAAGAAGAACAATTCACTTTAAGTGTAAATGAACCTAACTTAGCTTTTGTAGTAAATTCTCAAGGCTTATCTATGGTTATCATGCCAATGATTTTATAAAAATTTAAAATCTTGAGATAAAAAAAGGAAAAATATGCAAGAAAATTATGGCGCAAGTAATATTAAAGTTTTAAAAGGCTTAGAAGCTGTTAGAAAACGCCCAGGTATGTACATAGGAGATACCAATATAGGCGGACTTCATCATATGATTTATGAAGTAGTGGATAATTCTATCGATGAAGCAATGGCAGGACATTGTGATACTATAGATATAGAAATCACTACCGAAGGAAGCTGTATCGTTAGCGATAATGGTCGTGGAATTCCTGTAGATATACACCCTACTGAAAACATGCCAACTCTAACTGTCGTTTTAACCGTTCTTCATGCAGGGGGAAAATTCGATAAAGATACTTATAAGGTTTCAGGGGGTTTGCATGGTGTGGGCGTTTCAGTCGTAAATGCACTTTCTAAAAAACTTGTAGCTACAGTTGAAAGAAATGGAGAAATTTATCGCCAAGAATTCTCAGAAGGTAAGGTTATCAGTGAATTTGGCGTTATAGGAAAGAGTAAAAAAACAGGAACTAGTATAGAATTTTGGCCTGATGATACAATTTTTGAAGTAACAGAATTTGATTATGATATTTTGGCTAAAAGATTTCGTGAACTTGCATATTTAAATCCAAAAATCACTATAAATTTCAAAGACAATCGTGTAGGCAAAAGTGAAAGTTTTCATTTTGAGGGTGGAATTTCACAGTTTGTTAGCGATTTAAATAAAAAAGAAGCTTTAACCAAACCTATATTTTTTAGTGTAGATGAAGAAGATGTAAATGTAGAAGTAGCTTTACTTTATAATGATACTTATAGCGAAAACTTACTTTCTTTTGTAAATAATATCAAAACCCCTGATGGTGGAACGCATGAAGCCGGATTTAGAATGGGTTTAACAAGAGTTATTAGCAATTATATAGAAGCAAATGCTAGTGCTAGAGAAAAAGACTCTAAAATCACAGGCGATGATGTGCGTGAAGGACTTATCGCTATAGTAAGTGTAAAAGTGCCTGAACCTCAATTTGAAGGGCAAACTAAAGGAAAACTTGGCTCTTCTTATGTGCGTCCTATAGTTTCAAAAGCAAGTTTTGAATACCTTAGTAAATATTTTGAAGAAAATCCTATCGAAGCAAAAGCTATTATGAATAAAGCTTTAATGGCAGCTAGAGGAAGAGAAGCAGCAAAAAAAGCAAGAGAATTAACGCGCAAGAAAGAAAGCTTGAGTGTAGGAACTTTGCCTGGAAAATTAGCTGATTGTCAAAGTAAAGATCCAAGTGAAAGTGAAATTTATCTTGTGGAAGGGGACTCTGCGGGGGGTTCTGCAAAACAAGGAAGAGAGAGATCTTTTCAAGCGATTTTGCCTTTGCGTGGTAAAATTTTAAATGTTGAAAAAGCAAGACTGGATAAAATTTTAAAATCTGAACAAATTCAAAATATGATCACTGCCTTTGGCTGTGGCATAGGCGAGGATTTTGATCTTTCAAAACTAAGATATCACAAGATCATCATCATGACAGATGCGGATGTGGATGGCTCTCACATACAAACTCTGCTTTTAACTTTCTTCTTCCGTTTTATGAATGAACTTGTGGCTAATGGACACATTTATCTTGCCCAACCACCGCTTTATCGTTATAAAAAAGGTCAAAAGAAAGAAATTTATCTCAAAGATGAAAAAGCTTTGAATGACTATCTAATCGAAACAGGTATTGAGAGTTCTAATTATGAAGGAATTGGCTTAAATGATTTAAAAGATTTTTTAAAAATCGTTGCAGCTTATCGTTCAGTATTAAATGAGCTTAAAAAGCGTTTTAATGTGATTTCTGTGATCAGATATTTGATTGAAAATCCTGACTTTATCAAGGAAAATAATGAAGAACTTTTTAAAATCGTTAAGGCCTTTTTGGAAAAAGAAGGACATAATATTTTAAATCATTATATCAATGAAAACGAAATTCGCATTTATGTGCAAACTGAAAATGGTTTGGAAGAACTTATCATCAATGATGATTTATTTTCACACCCTCTTTATGAAGAAGCAAATTATATCTTTAATAAAATAAAAGATCGTGATTTGAGCTTTGAAAAAGATATCTTAGATATCTTAGATGAAGTAGAGAAAAATGCTAAAAAAGGTGCTTATATCCAACGCTATAAAGGTTTGGGTGAAATGAATCCTGAACAACTTTGGGAAACAACTATGGATCCAAGCGTAAGAAGACTTTTAAAAATCACTATCGAAGATGCACAAAGTGCTAATGATACCTTTAATCTCTTCATGGGTGATGAGGTTGAACCAAGACGCGATTATATCCAAGCTCATGCTAAAGATGTAAAACATTTGGATGTTTAAAATTTATTAGTGTTGGATTAAATTATTCAACACTAAATTCTATCTTTTTGTTTAAAAATTACACACTTTAAATCCATAATTCATATTTTATTTTTACTCAAATTATCTTTTAAATATTCTCTAAGTTTATAGATTTATAATCTGTAATACAAAATACTTAAAAGGATTGATTCATGTTAGAAATTTCGCGTAGAAATTTTTTAAAAGCTACGGCTTTAAGTGCTGTTTGTCTTTCTGGTTTGAATGCTTCTTTTTTGGAATTTTCTCAAGCTAAACAAGTGAAATATTTTATCAAGGATAGTGAAATTCCTTATCAAGGAAATTTCATTCACGCAGATGAAATTTTACTTGTTGAAAAAGATATCAGCAGCATTTATTCAAAGCTTAAAGAAGCTTTTGAAAATAAAGCACTCATTGGAAGTGTGAGTAGTGGGACAACTTTTTTTGTGATCCGTACTATGGCAGTGGATTATGGTATGCGCGTTGCGTATGAAAAAAAACAAGGTGATTTTTATACTTGGATTTTAGCACCAAAAGGAGTTAAATTATGATTTTACCAAAAAATGTTTCGCAAAGTGATTTTACAGCTGCAGTAGCAAAATTTGAAAAAGCTTTGGGTAAAGAATGGGTATTTAAAACCCAAGAGGATTTAGATCTTTATAGAGATGCGTATAGTCCGCAATGGGATGACGATGACGAGCCTATTCCTTCTTTAGCGCTTGCACCTAAAAATGTAGAAGAAGTTCAAGCTATAGTAAAAATTGCAAATGAATTTAAAATTCCGCTTTTTCCTATTTCTACAGGTAAAAATTTAGGCTATGGTTCTTCTGCACCACAGCAAAGAGGACAGGTTGTTGTAGATTTAAAAAGAATGAATAAAATCATCGAAGTAGATGATAAAAGAAATTTCTGTATCGTTGAGCCTGGAGTGAGTTATTTTGATCTTTATGAATATGTAGAAAAAAATAATCTCAATGTTTTTTTAGATATTCCTGATCCAGGTTGGGGTTCTCCACTTGGAAATGCTTTAGATCATGGTTGGGGATACAGCTATGGGATGTATCGTGATCATTTTGGTTCACATTGTGGGATGGAAGTTGTTTTAGCTAATGGAGAAATTTTACGCACGGGTATGGGTGCTTTACCAAAAGCTAAAACTTTTGCAGAAAATAAATACGGTTATGGTCCTTATGTAGATGGACTTTTTTCACAATCTAACTTTGGTATCGTTACAAAAATGGGCTTTTGGATGATGCCAAAACCAGAGCATTATATGCTTTTATCTATAAAAATGAAAAAACGCGAGGATTTAATCCCAGCAGTTGAAATTTTAAATTATCTTGAGGATAGTTTTATTGTGGGATGGCCGCAATATTTTAGTCCATTAAATCCACCTTATGGAAAACCGATGAATGCGGAGTTAAAAGGCTATCTTACAAGTAAAAATGGCTTGCCTGATATGGATAAAATTCAAAATTATGCTTTAAAAAATAAAATCCCTTATTGGAATATCGATGTTTCAGTTTATGGCTGTAAAGAAGTGTGTTATGCGAATTTAGAGTATATCAAACAAAGATTTAAGATTATTGAGGGTGTAGATATTTCTATCGTTCAAGAATTTAGCTTACCTTTAAATTTGGAGCAAAAAAAGCAGCTTAAGCATAAGGTTACTCTTGGAATTCCAAATATGGAAATTTTCTGGCTAAGCACAAGAGGTGAGGTTTTAGAACCAAGTGATGGGCATGTATGGTTTTCACCTGTTATACCACGAGACGGTAAAGAACTTTTAAAATGCCAAGAAGTATATATGGAATTATTTAGGGAATTTGGAGAAGAATCTCCTATAACACCTTTTTCACATCCTAGAAGTTGGATGTATCGCGCATTTTGCTTTATGTTAGCCTTTAATAATTCAAGAACAGATAAAGCACACAATCTAAAAGTTCGTCAAATGTATCGCAAAATGGTTGAAATTGCTGCAGAAAATGGATGGGGAGATTATCGTGCGGCTCCGACTTTCCAAGATGATGTAATGGGTGCTTATTCTTATAACAATCATATTTTACGCCGTTTTAACGAGCAGCTTAAAGATTGTATCGATCCAAATGGAATTTTAGCACCTGGTCGTGGAGGCATTTGGCCTAAAAATTTAAGAGATGAGCGTTTTATCAACAACAGACGCGATGCATTAAGAATGAAAGAAGGTAAAGAAAAATGAAAAAAATTGCTTTGTTTTTTGTTTTATTTGTTTGCTTGCTGAATTTAAATGCTAAGGATAAAGAATGGTTGCCAAAGGGTGAATCTATAAGTGTTTATGAATATATTCCAAACAATCCAAGATCCCCTGCAGCGTTTTCAAGTGTTGATGCTAAAAAATTAAATGCCAATCAAAGAAAAGGACAGCAAGTTTATAGTAAGTGGTGTATAGCATGTCATGGCGAGGGAATGCCTGGAACAAATGCACTTTCAGCTCTTTATAAAGATCAAGGAATTCCTGCACTTTTAGAAGATAGAACGGATTTGAGTCCTGATTTGGTAATGATTTTTGTACGCTATGGCAAACATTCGATGCCTTTTTTCCGCAAAACTGAAATCAGCGATAAAGAATTGCAGTATTTAGGCGAGTATTTGGGTAGAAACTACAAATAAAAGATGAATTTTAAGGACTTTACGGTAAGTGAAGTCCTTAAATATTTTTAATTACTTTCATAAAATTTAGCAAAGAAAACTTTTATTTATAAAGTACCACTTCAATTTACATACCAATAGCTTTATCATTTTTATCTCATTTTAAAAAAATTTTTTCTAGAATTAAGTCTTAATAAATTCATAAGGAAAAAATTTGACCCTACTTACAAACCCTATCATCATCAGTGTCGTTTTGATGACTTTACTTTGTTTATTTCGTTTTAATGTGCTTTTGAGTCTTTTGATTTCCGCTTTAGTTGCTGGAATTTTTTCTCATATTGAGATTATGGAAACTATGAGTATTTTAATCGATGGAATGAAAGGAAACTTAAAAACAGCTTTAAGTTATATACTTTTAGGTGCTATCGCTGCTGCGATTTCAAGGACAAATTTAACGGCTTATTTGATTAAGGTAGTCAGTCGTTTTATCTCTCATAAAAAATATCTTTTGCTTTTATCTATAGCTTTGATTTCTTGTTTTTCACAGAATTTAGTTCCTATCCATGTGGCGTTTATTCCTTTGCTAATCCCACCACTTCTAAGTCTTTTTAATAAATTAAAAATCGATCGTAGAGCTGTTGCTTGCGCCTTAACCTTTGGACTTACAACACCTTATATGGTTTTACCTATAGGTTTTGGACTTAACTTCCAAGATCTTTTAAGAGAAAATTTGGAGAAAAATGGGGTTAATGCCAGCTTAGCAGATGTAACAAATGCGATGTATTATGCTGCTATTTGTATGGTATTGGGGCTTTTTTTAGCACTTTTTGTATTTTATAGAAAACCAAGAGAATATCAAGAAATAGAAATTCAAAAAATTGATTTTGATAATATCAAAATGGGACGCAAAGAATGGGGCGTTTTAGTAGGGCTTATTTTGACTTTAGTTTTACAAATTTTTACGATGAATTTACCTTTATCAGGGCTTTTGGGCTTTATTTCTATGGTGATTTTGGGTGGAGTTGAATATAAAAGCGTCAATGATATTTTCGATGATGGCCTCAAACTAATGGGTTTTATCGCTTTTGTTATGCTTGTAGCGGCAGGTTATGGAGAAGTTTTAAAACAAAGTGGTGCTGTTAATGAGCTTGTAAATTCTGTGGTACCTTGGATGCAAGAAAATAAATTTTTAGCGGTATTTTTAATGCTTTTAATAGGTCTTATTATTACTATGGGTATAGGCACTTCTTTTGGGACTATACCTATCATAGCTACACTTTTTTGTCCGCTTTGCTTAGAACTTGGTTTTAGCGTAGCTCTTATTATATTTATCTTAGGGGTTGCAGGAGCTTTAGGAGATGCAGGAAGTCCAGCAAGTGAAACGACGATGGGAACGAGTGTGGGATTAAGCGTAGATAAGCAACACGATCATATAAAAGATACTTGTATCCCTACTTTTATTTTTTATAATGGTCCTTTGCTGATTTTAGGGAGTATCATAGCGATGTTTTTATAATTTTCATAAATCCATTGAAATATTTTTTAATTTATTTATTTTTAAGATAAAAAATACTTCGATATTAAAAAAATATATGTTATAATCCTTAATAAGCTATCAAAATTTAAAATCAATCTTATAAGGAGAATAAAATGGATTTGGAAAATATCTTAGAAAATAATCAAAGCGTAGGTTTGTATCACCCTAAAAATGAACACGATGCCTGTGGTATAGCCGCAGTTGCTAATATACGCGGTATTGCTTCTTATAAGGTTATTTGTGACGCTTTAGAAATTTTGATGAATCTTGAACACCGAGGTGGTGCAGGAGCTGAAGAAAATTCAGGCGATGGAGCGGGAATTTTGATTCAGATTCCTCATGATTTTTTTATGACTCAAGAGCTTGGTTTTGAGCTTCCTCAAAAAGGCGATTATGCTGTAGCGCAAATGTTTTTATCGCCTAATGCAGATGCTAAAGAGGAAGCAAAAGCGATATTTTTACAAGGTTTAAAAGATAAAAATTTAGAATTTCTAGGTTTTAGAGAAGTTCCTTTTAATCCTAGTGATATAGGAGCAAGTGCTTTAAAAGCTATGCCTTATTTTTTACAAGCTTTTGTAAAAAAACCAAGCACGGTTAGTGCAGGACTTGAATTTGAAAGAGTGCTTTATGCTTGCCGTCGTCTTATAGAAAAAAGGGCTTTGCATGTGCCTAAATTTTATTTTTCAAGTTTTTCTTCGCGCACTATAGTTTATAAAGGAATGCTTCTTTCTACTCAATTGAGTGATTTTTATCTTGATTTTAAAGATGTCAATATGAAATCCGCCATTGCTTTGGTGCATTCTCGTTTTTCAACTAATACCTTCCCAAGCTGGGAAAGAGCTCATCCAAACCGCTATATGGTACACAATGGAGAGATTAACACCATACGAGGAAATGTCGATAGCATAAGAGCTAGAGAAGGTTTGATGGAGAGCGAATATTTTGAAAATTTAGATGAAATTTTTCCTATCATTGCAAAACCAAGTAGCGATTCTGCTATGTTTGATAATACTTTAGAATTTTTAGCTTTAAATGGACGCACTTTAGAAGAAGCTTTTATGATGATGGTTCCAGAACCATGGCATAAAAATGAAAATATGGGAAGTAAAAAGCGTGCTTTTTATGAGTATCATTCTTTATTAATGGAGCCTTGGGATGGACCTGCTGCTATAGTTTTTACTGATGGGGTTATCATGGGGGCGAGTTTAGATAGAAATGGTTTTCGTCCTTCAAGATATTATCTTACAAAAGATGATATGCTCATACTTTCAAGCGAAACAGGAGCTTTAAAACTTGATGAAAGCAATATCAAAGCTAAAAAACGCCTAGAACCTGGAAAACTTTTACTTGTAGATACCGCAAGAGGTAGGGTAATAGCCGATAATGAAATCAAAGAACATTATGCTAATGCGAAGCCTTATAAACAATGGCTTAAAAATTTAGTAGAGCTTGAAAAGCAACACAGCGGGGATTATAAACATAAATTTTTAAAAGAAGATGAGGTTTTAAAACTTCAAAAAGCTTTTGGATGGAGCTATGATGAGCTTAAAATGAGTGTAGCAAGCATGGCGCAAAATGGTAAAGAAGCTTTAGCGGCTATGGGTGTGGATACTCCTTTGGCTATTCTTTCTAAGACTTATCAGCCTTTGTATAATTATTTTAAACAACTTTTTGCTCAAGTGACTAATCCACCTTTAGATGCGATAAGAGAAGAGATTGTTACTTCTACAAGGATATATTTAGGAAGTGAAGGGAATTTACTAAAACCGGATGAAAATAATGCAAAGCGTGTTAAAATTTCTTTGCCTATTATAAGCAATGAAGAGCTTTTCGAGGTTAAGGCTTTAAACAATTTCCAAGTTAAAGAATTTTCTATACTTTATGAGTATTCTAAAGTGACTTTAGAACAAGCTTTAGATAATCTTTGCGTAAAGATAGAAGAAGAGATTAAAAAAGGTGTTTCTATCATCATCTTAAGCGATAAAGGGGTGGATGATAAAAATGCTTATATCCCTGCTTTACTTGCGGTTTCGGGCGTGCATAATTATTTGGTAAGAAAGAATTTAAGAACTCACACAAGCATTATCATAGAAAGTGGTGAGCCAAGAGAAATTCATCATTTTGCTTGTCTTTTAGGCTATGGTGCAACGGTTATAAATCCTTATTTGGTTTATGAAAGCATACAAAAACTTATAGAAAATAAAGACTTAAATGTAAGTTATGATAAAGCGGTAGAAAATTTCATCAAAGCAAGTTCAAGTGGTATAGTAAAAATTGCTTCTAAAATGGGAGTTTCTACTTTACAAAGTTATAATGGCTCTGCTCTTTTTGAGTGTTTGGGCTTAAGCTCTAAAGTGATTGATAAATACTTTACTTCTACAACTTCACGCATTGAGGGTATGGATTTAGAAGATTTTGAAAAAGAACTTATCGCTTTACATAAACACGCTTTTAATGATACGCATAAGGCTTTAGATTCTAAAGGAATTCACAGCTTTAGAAGTGCTAAAGAAGAACACTTAATCGATCCACTTGTGATTTTTAATCTTCAGCAAGCTTGTCGCAATAAAGACTATAAAAGCTTTAAAAAATACTCTGCCTTAGTTGATGAAAAACAAGTGAATTTGCGTTCTTTAATGGAATTTGATTTTAGCGAGGCTATCAGTATTGATAAGGTTGAAAGTGCTGAAAGTATAGTTAAGCGTTTTAGAACAGGTGCTATGAGTTATGGTTCTATCTCTAAAGAAGCTCATGAGTGCTTGGCAGAAGCGATGAATAAAATAGGCGCAAAATCAAATTCAGGCGAGGGCGGTGAAGATGAGGAACGTTATGAAATCAAAGATGGAGTCAATAAAAATTCCGCTATTAAACAAGTAGCAAGTGGGCGTTTTGGGGTGGATTTAAATTATTTAACCCATGCAAAAGAATTACAAATTAAAGTCGCTCAAGGTGCAAAACCAGGCGAGGGTGGACAATTAATGGGCTTTAAAGTTTATCCTTGGATAGCCAAAGCTAGACATTCTACAGCGGGTGTGACGCTGATTTCTCCACCACCTCATCATGATATTTATTCTATTGAGGATTTGGCTCAACTCATTTATGATTTAAAAAATGCGAACAAAGACGCCAAAATTTCAGTAAAACTTGTAAGCGAAAACGGTATAGGAACAGTTGCTGCAGGTGTGGCAAAAGCAGGAGCGAATTTAATCCTTGTTTCAGGTTATGATGGAGGAACAGGAGCAAGCCCTAGAACTTCTATACCGCATGCAGGAATTCCTTGGGAGTTAGGCTTGGCTGAAACGCATCAAACTTTGATCTTAAACAAGCTCAGAGATAGGGTAAGATTAGAAACTGATGGAAAGCTGATGAATGGACGCGATTTAGCTATAGCTGCACTTTTAGGAGCTGAAGAATTTGGCTTTGCTACTGCGCCTTTGATTGTTATGGGCTGTACGATGATGAGAGTTTGTCATCTTAATACTTGTCCTTTTGGTATTGCCACTCAAGATAAAGAACTTAGAGATCGTTTTAAAGGCAAAGTAGATGATGTGGTTAATTTCATGTATTTTATAGCTGAAGAGCTTAGAGAATATATGGCAAGACTTGGTTTTGAACGCCTTGATGATATGATAGGAAGAGTCGATAAACTCCGTCAAAAACCTATGCAGGGCAAAGCGGGTAAAGTGAATTTAGATAAAATTTTAAAATCCTTACCTACTTATAACAGAACCGCTGTGCATTTTAAAGACTATAAAGACAATAAACTTGAAAAAACGATTGATTATAGAATTTTACTCCCACTTTGTAAAAATGCTGTGGAGAAAAAAGAGCCTATCAAACTCTCTTTAGAAGTAGGAAATCAAAGTCGTACTTTTGCTACTATGCTTTCAAGTGAAATTCTAAAAACTTATGGCAAAGACGCTTTAAGTGAAGATAGCATACAAATTAAAGCCATAGGAAATGCAGGTAATAGCTTTGGAGCGTTTTTATTAAAGGGCATTAAGCTTGAGATTGTAGGTGATAGCAATGATTATCTAGGTAAGGGTTTAAGCGGAGGTAAGATCATCGCTAAAATTTCAAATGAAGCTACTTTCTCACCTGAAGAAAATATCATTGCAGGAAATGCTTGTTTGTATGGAGCAACCGAGGGTGAAGTGTATTTAGATGGTATAGCAGGAGAAAGATTTTGCGTAAGAAATTCAGGAGCTAAAGCAGTAGTTTTAGGAACGGGTGTGCATGGTTGTGAGTATATGACAGGGGGGCTTGTCGTAGTGCTTGGCGATGTGGGTGCGAACTTTGCTGCAGGTATGAGTGGGGGTGTGGTTTATATCTTTGGAAGACACAATGAAGCCCATGTAAATACCGAGCTTGTGGACATTAAAGATCTTAGCCCTAAAGATGAAAAAGAATTAAAAACGATGATAGAAAATCATATCGCTTATACCAATTCTAAAAAGGCTAAGGACATACTCGAAAAATTTGACAAAAAAGACTTTTTTAAAGTTATGCCAAGAGATTATGAAAAAATGTTAGAGATGATCGAGCTTTGCAAAGATGAAGAAGATCCAAGTTTGGCAGCATTTTTGAAAATCACACAAAAATAAGGAGTAAAAATGGGAAATGCAAGAGGTTTTTTAGATTTTAAAAGGGTAGATTTTAAAAAAGTTGCTCCTAAAGAAAGAGTTTTAAATTTTAAAGAATTTACAACGCTTTTAGACAAGAAAGAACAAGAAATTCAGGGCGGACGATGTATGGATTGTGGGGTAGCATTTTGCCATACGGGTGTGATGAGTGAAGGCAAGGATGTAGGCTGTCCTTTAAACAATCTCATCCCTGAATGGAATGATCTTATTTATCGTTCTTTATGGAAAGAAGCTTACGAAAGACTTGATCTTACCAATCCTTTTCCTGAATTTACTGGCCGTGTTTGTCCGGCTCCTTGTGAAGATTCTTGTGTGTGTGCGATTAATGGAAAAAGCGTAAGTATTAAAAATAACGAGCTAGCCATCATAGAAAATGCTTTTAAAGAAAATTTAGTAAGCCCAAACAAACCTAAACAATACAATGGCAAAAAAATCGCCATCATAGGAAGTGGACCTGCTGGACTTGCTTGTGCTAATACCCTAAATTCACTTGGCTACAAGGTAAGTGTTTTTGAAAGAAGCGATAAAGTGGGCGGGCTTTTAATGTATGGAATTCCTGATATGAAGCTTGATAAAAGTATAGTCGATAGACGCGTTGATTTACTTAAAGAAAGCGGTATAGAATTTAAGGTAAATGAAAATATAGACAGCAAAGATAAGGTTTCTAAACTTTTAAAAGAATTTGATGCTTTAGTACTTTGCACAGGAGCGAGCAAGCCTATCGATCTTGATATAGAGGGTAGAAAACTAAAGGGTGTTGAATTTGCTCTTGATTTCTTAACGCAAAATACAAAAACCTTGCTAAAAACAGGCAAGGGTGCTGATACAGCAAAGGGTAAAAATGTCTTAGTTATAGGAAGTGGGGACACAAGTGTTGATTGTATCGCTGTAGCTACAAGACAAGGAGCTAAGTCCATAGTGCGTTTTGAAAGAAGTCCAAAAAGACCTTTACAAAGAAGCCAAAACAATCCTTGGCCTTTAAAAGCTGATATCTTTACGACAGATTATGGTTTAGAAGAAGCTATTGCTGTATATGAAAAAGATCCTAGAGAATATCAAAAAATGACAAAAAAATTCTTAGGTAAAGATAAAGTAGAAAGCGTAGAAGCATGTGATTTAAAACGCGAATTCAAAGAGGGCAAGGCTATAAATGTCGAGCTTCCAAATTCTAATCAAAACTATAAAGCGGATTTAGTGCTTTTGGCTATGGGTTTTAGCGGAAGTGAAGATGCTATCGCTAGTAATTTTGGAGTAAGTTTGGATGAGAAAAACAATGTCAAAACAAAAAATTTCCAAACCACACATGAAAAAATCTTTGCTTGTGGAGATGCTAGAAAAGGACAATCTTTAGTCGTTTGGGCTATAAAAGATGGTATAGAGTGTGCTTTAAATATACATGAGAATTTAGCAAAGTAATCATAAAAGTTTAAAACTTTTGCGATGAAGCTTGCAAATTCCAAATTTTGCTATCAATTCCTTATGGGCTTTTGTCCCATAAGCCTTGTTTTTTTCAAACTCATAGCAAGGAAAATCTTTAGCTAAAAAATTCATCACCCTATCTTTGCTCACCTTTGCAAGTATGCTTGCTGCACTTACTTGTTTGATATTGGCATCGGCTTTGATTTGAGTTTTTATACCGCTAATGCCTAAATTTGTATTGCCATCGTATAAGAAATTATTTTCTGTTTTAAAGTGTTTTTTTATGAGTGTTAAACCCATTTTTAAACAAGCACTAAGTCCTATTTCATCAATTTTTTCTGAAGAAAAAGCAAGGATGAGATAATCTGAATGAAGCAAGATGATTTCATAAAGTTCCTCGCGCCTTTTTTCGCTCAATTTTTTAGAATCACAAAGCCCCTTAAGATCTTTGTGTAATTTACAAGCTGCCATCATCATAGGACCTGCTAAGGCACCTCGTCCTGCTTCATCAATGCCAACTAAATCAATATCAAATGGAGTTAAAAGTTCGTTTTCTTCAAATAAAGTTTTCAAATTTTCTCTAAGAAAGGGCGAAAAATCGCCCAAGGATTTAGCCTAAAAATTCACGCTTAAAGTATTCTTTAGGTGCTTTACATAAAGGACAGGCTGCAGGAGCTTTTTTGCCACGATGGATATGTCCACAAACTTCACAAACCCATAGTTCTTCTACTTCGCTATTAAAGAATTCTTCCTCTTCAAGCATTTTTTTAAGGGCTAGGTATTCTCTTTCGTGTTCTATTTCTACTTTTCCAATCGCAGTAAATAATCTTGCTATAGCTTTTTTACCTTCATCTTCAGCGATTTTAGCAAAATTTGGATACATGGTGGTATGTTCGTAGTTTTCACCCTCAGCCGCTGTGACTAGGTTTTTAGTTGTTACTTCTAAAGGTTTGCCATCAACGATTTCGTGATAAGCTTTAAATTCAGCTCTTGCATGCCATTTTTCATTTTCTGCTGCTTCTCTAAAATGTCTTGCAACCGCATGCCATCCTTCTTCTTCAGCCACATCTGCAAATAAATCGTATTTATTTCTAGCCATTGATTCTCCAGCAAAGGCTTTCATCAAATTTACCGCAGTTAGATCTTGAGTGATACATTCCATTTCAACACCACAACAGCTGAGTTTGCCACCGCCTACATTTTGAACTTCTACTTCGTTGCCACATTTTGAACATTTGTAAGATTCGTATTGTCTCATTTTGTACTCCTTTTTGATAATCAAAAAGCATTGTATTATAAAAAAATACTTTTGTCAATTGATGAAAATTATGCATGGAAAGCTTGTTTCTTGCAAGTAAATATTACAAAAATTAAGTTATAATATTAAAAAATATTAAGGAGTTTTTAGTGAGAAGCGATGCGATTAAAAAAGGGCATTTAAAGGCACCTAACCGCTCTTTACTTAGAGCATGTGGTTTAAAAGATGAGGATTTTGACAAGCCTTTTATAGGCGTGGCAAATAGCTATATTGATATTATTCCAGGGCATTATTTTTTAAATGAATATGCAAAAATTATAAAAGATGAAATTCGAAAAAATGGTTGCATTCCTTTTGAATTTAACACCATAGGTGTGGATGATGGTATAGCTATGGGTCATGAGGGTATGCTTTATTCTTTACCGAGCCGTGAAATCATCGCAAATTCGGTTGAAAGTGTGATGAATGCACATCAGCTAGATGCTTTAATTTGTATTCCAAATTGCGATAAAATCACCCCAGGTATGCTAATGGGTGCTTTAAGAGTCAATGTGCCGACTATTTTTGTAAGCGGTGGCCCTATGCGTTCGGGTGTGACTAAAAAGGGCGAAAAAATAAGTCTTAGTTCAGTTTTTGAAGCTGTAGGAGCATATGAGGCCAATAAAATCAGTGAAGAAGAATTTAAAGATATAGAATGTTCTGCTTGTCCAAGTGGAGGATCTTGCTCGGGTATGTTTACTGCAAATTCTATGAATACTTTATGTGAAGCTATGGGTATAGCTTTAGAAGGAAATGGTACAATTTTAGCACTTAGCAAAGAAAGAGAAGAGCTTTTAAGAAAGGCTGCAAGAAGAATTTGTGAAATCGCTTTAGATGAAAGATTTAAAATCAAAAATATTATCACTCAAAAAGCTATAAGAAATGCTATGGTAGTAGATATGGCAATGGGCGGAAGCACAAATACAATCTTACATATGCTAGCTATTTCAAGAGAGGCGGGAGTTGCACTTGATATCAAGGATTTAAATTTCATTTCAAGCAAGGTTGCGCATATTGCAAAAATCGCTCCATCACTTAATACTGTTTATATGGATGATATCCATAAAGCAGGGGGTGTGAGTGCTGTAATGGCTGAAATTTCAAGCAGAGAAGGACATATTTTAGAACTTGATGCTTTAACCATCACAGGAGAGAGTTTACAAGAGCGTTTAAAAAATGCCAAAATCAAAGATGAAACCATCATTCGCAAGGTAGATAATGCTTACTCTAAAGTAGGGGGACTTGCGGTTTTATTTGGAAATTTGGCTGAGCAAGGCTGTGTTGTAAAAACTGCAGGTATTACAGGAGAGAGAAAATTTAAGGGCAAAGCTGTTTGTTTTAATTCTCAAGATGAGGCTATTAAAGGTATCATTAAAGGTAAAGTACAAAAAGGCGATGTTTGCGTGATCCGTTATGAAGGGCCAAAGGGTGGTCCAGGTATGCAAGAGATGTTAAGTCCCACTTCGCTTATCATGGGTATGGGGCTTGGTGCAGATGTGGCTTTGATTACCGATGGAAGATTTAGCGGTGCAACAAGGGGTTTAAGCATAGGTCATGTTTCTCCTGAAGCTGCTGAGGGTGGACTTATAGGACTTTTAAAAGATGGCGATGAGATAGAAATCGATGTAGATGCTTATACTATCAATGCTAATTTAAGCGATGAGGAAATCGCAAAACGCAAAAATGAATTTGTAATGCCTCAAAAAGAAGTTAAATCCAGATGGCTTAGAATGTATCAAAAACTTGTAACAAATGCTAGCAAGGGTGCAGTTTTAGATATGGATTAAGTTTTACCTAGCAAGATTTATTGCTAGGTAATCTTTTATGCTAAATAAATCCAAGATTATTAACTTTATTCCAATCTTGTTAAGGTGTCGGAAGATGATAGTATCTATGCTAAAGCAGTCTTAGATAATGCCAAGGAGGGAATAATGAAAAATGAAATCAACACAGATAATTTAGAGATTTATTCTCTAGAAAGTATCAAAAAAGATGATCCACATGAATATAATGCTCTTTAAAGAGAATCTTTAAAAATAAGAAGAGAGAAAATAACAAAAGGAAAGATTGCTTGCTATAATATATTCTTATAATGAAAAAATGCTTCAAGAATGAAAATTGTAATTTTCAATATAAATCTAAAATAAGCAAAGTCCTATAAAAATAGTATTTTTGTTTAAATATTTGTTTGATTTTTAAGGTTTGGGCAAAAAATTTTAAACTTAAACTAATAAAAATAGGCTTTTTTGTTTAATATCTTAGAAAACTTAAATAACTTTTTATTTACATTCAATTGCTTTTTTTGATAGAATAATTTTTATTAAATAAATAGGAGTTTTATATGAATAAAATATTTGTATTTTTTATGTTATATATATTTTCATGCAATCTGTATGCAAAAGACTATTTTGAATTAGGAATAGAAGCATATAAAATTTCAGACTTTACCAAAGCAGCAGAATATTATGAAAAAGGTTGTGAATTAAAAGAAGGAGCAGCTTGCAATAATCTTGGTGTTTTATATGAAAGTGGTCAAGGTGTTAAGCAAAACTTTTCTAAAGCAGCAGAATATTATAAAAAAGGTTGTGAATTAAAAGATGGAGCAGCTTGCAATAATCTTGGTGTTTTATATGAAAGTGGTCAAGGTGTTAAGCAAAACTTTTCTAAAGCAGCAGAATATTATAAAAAAGGTTGTGAATTAAAAGAAGGAAAAGCTTGTAATAATCTTGGTGTTTTATATAAGAATGGTCAAGGTATTTAGCAAGATAGCTAACAGAAGCAAGTGAATATTACAAAAAGCTTGTGATTTAGGAATTAAATTAGTTTGCTTTACTCGAAATTAAATGGTATTTCTTTATAAAAATTTGTCCTATTTTTAAAGCCATTTTGCCCGAAAGACAAGTTTGCTTATTATTTCGGTAGAGGCAAATAAACTTTCTAGAATTTCATAATGTAGTATTTTTTAACAATAGTTTTATTTTAAAATTTTTAAATTTTAAAATAATCCCTAAATTCTCTACAAATTTCAAGGAAATTTACCCCATCGATCGTAGGGCTTTCGTTAAAAAATTTAAACATATCTTCAAAACCGCTTTCAAGTTCTTTAGATTTTACCCCATAGCTTATACTAAGTCCTGCTTCGATAAAAGCAGCGATTTTGTCGCAGTATTTTAAAGCCTTGCCGTCAATCGCTCCAAATTCATTTTGATTAAAAGAGCTTAAGCTTCCACTACAAAGCTCGATTTTGGCATTTTTATAGGTGCGATTTTCAAATTCATTTTTGACAAAATTTGCTTCATTGCTTCTGCCCTCTCTAATGCCTAAGATATAAGAAAACTCAGCCCTTAAATTTTCAGGCACAAAGGGTAAAATTCTGTCATTGATCAGTTTCATTTCATAATCATTGATGATAGTGTGAAGTCCGTCTATGCCGTATTTTACAGGGCTTATGATATCGCGTGTTAAAGATTCAGGTAGATCATGAAATAAAGCGCAATAAAAATTGTTTTCAAGTCTTTTATCGCAAGCTTTGATTTTAAGTGAATAAAAATATCCCAAAATCGCCACTACAAGCATATGTCCTAAAACAGCAGTTTCAGGTATACGCGGGGTTTGAGCCCAACGCTTTTGAAAACGAAGTCTTCCGCTTAAATCAATGATTTTTGCGATTTTTTGATTAAGAGCGATTTTTCTAGCTCCTATGAGTTCATAATAATCTTCCAATTCTTCATCGACTTTGTTTTTAATCTCATCGATATCATTTAAAAAAGCTGAGGTTTGATAGACTATGTTAAATTCCCATCTTGTAGCAAAATACGATGCAGCTTTTAAGATAAGTCTTTCTTTGGCATAGGTATTGCCATTTAGATATGCTTCAAAACGCTTTAAAAACTCTCCATCTTCTATATCTTCTATCATAGGTTCGATTTTACTTAAAACCCAAGCATTCACTTCTGCTTTTTTTTGGCGTACGATTTCATGATATACATCAGGGCGTATATCAGTAACTACAACGCGGCTTAAAAATTCAAAAATTCCACCTTCTATAATAGCTCTCACATCCACATCTTTTTCCATTTTTGCAATGAAATAAGCTATGATGAATTTATGCGCTTGTTTGTCAAGCTCGACTAAATTTGCCATTCTTGGATAATCATTCCAACGACTGATAGAAGCTGCTTTGAAAATATGCTCTATAAGTTTTATATTTATCATTTAAATTGCCTTTTAATTTTTTTTCAAATTTTATCATTTTATTTTTTAAAATAATAAATAAATTGAAGAAGAGATTGAATCGATATGAAATTTTGGATGATTGAATGTAGTTTGTAGTGATTTATAGAGTTTACTTTTGCGGATGAAAATCTAAGATTGATTCATAATAGTGTGAATTCAATACTCTTAGAGATGCCTTTTAAGCTAAAACCATCCTTAAAAGTAGAACTTATAAATCATTTATTGATGCTCCCCAGCCCCTTTTTTTAATTAAAAATTAAAAAACACAACCATTGTATCACTAATTAAAATTTAAGTCAAGTCCATCAAAGTATGTATTTATAGAGATTTTAAAATTCATATATCGATAAAATGGGGCTTTGCTCTAGGTACAAAATTTAAAAAATATTTGCTAGAATTGCATAAATAGCAATTTTAAGGATATAAAAATGAATAAAAAAGCACTTTGTATCATTAGCGGTGGAATGGATAGTACTTTATGTGCTTATTTAGCCAAAAAAGAAGGATATGAAATCATTGCTTTACATTTTGATTATAAACAACGCACACAGGAAAAAGAAAAAGAGTGTTTTAAGCAAATTTGCAAGGCTTTAAATGTAGAAAAATCTTATATTTTTGATGTGAGTTTTATAGCAAATATAGGAGGCAATGCTCTAACAGATCAAAGTATCCATATCCCTAAAAATGAGCTGAGCATAAGCGATACTCCGCCTATTACTTATGTGCCTTTTCGCAATGGAATTTTTTTAAGTATAGCAGGATCTTTGGCCGAAAAGGAAAATTGTGAAAGTATTTTTATAGGTGTAGTAGAAGAAGATGGTAGCGGTTATCCTGATTGTACTGAAAAATTTATACAAAAAGCTCAAGAATTTATCAATGAAGGCACAAGTAAACATTTTAGAACTTCTTTAAAAACCCCTCTTGTAAATCTTAATAAAACTCAAATTGTAGAGCTTGCTTTAAAAGAAAATGTGCCTTTAGAACTTACTTGGTCTTGTTATGAAAGCGAAGATGAAGCTTGTGGAGAATGTGATAGTTGTTTGCTTCGTTTAAGAGGTTTTGAAAGAGCAGGATTTAAAGATAAAATCAAATACAAACTAAAGTCCTAGAATCACTAGGACTTCAAATTTATTTTAAAGTATAAAGCTTATTTGCTCCATCTTGATAAGAAAGGATGTGAATTTTTCTGTCTTTAAAGAAAATACTTCTTGCATTTGTGATAGAGCTTGGAAAAGCTATGGTTTTTACCACTTCTTCTTTGGCTGGATCGATTATGGCAATTACATTATGATTTTTACTGAGTGCATAAATTTCATCATCTTTAAAGGTCATAGAAGTGATATAAAGATCACCCAAAGTTTTACCCTCTTTAAGTTCTGCTTTTGGAGTAAATTCTGCTGAAAGAACAAGATCTTTTAAAGAAATTTTAGAAATCACAAAGGTTTTAGAATCTTTGTTGTTAGGCACGGTTGCAAGATAAAGATAATGATCATCCGTTGTCATACTTGCTACATGGTTGAATTTTGCTCTAACAGTATCAAGTCTTCCACGACCCAAATCTTTTCCTTGACCTTCAAATCGGTCATTTCCTTTAACAAAATCTGCATATTGTAAAGCTTCATCTGCATTTGGATTTTTTGCAAATCTTAGGAAAGATTTATTAGATCCCATGAGAAGAAATTTATTTTCTTTATAAGGAATGATCCCTATGATAGGATCGATAGTAGCTGAAAAATAAGGATCAAGTTCAAAACCTTCTTTTGTGCTAAAATTGTTATCTAAAAACGCTACATCCCATTTAGAACTTGCTACAAATTCATCATTGATATAATCAAGAGTATTGATCGCTTTGTCAAAATTTATGGTTTGTTCATTGATAATTTTAAGCTCATCGTCAATTTCTACAAATGGAGAATTATTTGTATCATTATCAAATTTTATACCCAATTTTTCACTTGCAGGCGCAAAAGCGTAATCAGGAGCTTTCACATCGCGTTTTCCTAGGAAAGAAATGTTTTGCCATAAATCATTCCAACCCTCTGTGCTCCAAATGATATATTTTGGATTAAGACTAAATCTTACCGGATCACCTTGCCCTACATAAGGAGGAATTCCTGTGCTTACAAAAGCTTGAAAAACATTTGATGCAACGATAAGGGTGCTGATTAAAACTGCTGCGAAGCTAAATTTAGTAAATTTTCTAAATTTTTCACCGTTTAATTCTTTGTCAAAAGATCCAAATTTAGGAGCAAAAGCAAACATCACGCCCAAAAGCAAGACTACAGCCCAAAAGACTACTTCAGCCCAAAAATAAGTATGGATACCAAAAACTGCCAAACCAAAACCTTGATCTAAATCTCTATGGGCATGATTGCCATAATGCGCAAAAGACTGATAAAGACCTACTGCAGTCATGATTAAAAGAGCGGCAAGGTATTTGCCTTTCATGCCATAACGCACGATAAAAAGTGCTATAACTCCGATAAAAATCATCGCTTCTCTTTGTCCCCAGCAAAGAGTGCATGGGCTATCACCCAACATATAACCAAATACAAAATTTGCAATCCCTACAGGCAAAAGAATAATCAAAAAGCCTGCTAAACACATAAGAGTGTAGAAATTTTTTGTTTTATTTATTTCGTTCATTCTCTAGCCTTTCTTTACAGATTCATTATCGTTAAAAGCGCACCTGTTTTGTGGCCGACATAGAAAAAAACCATTAAAAGCCAAGCTACTATCACTAAGCCAAAAGCCAAATTTTCTTTTTCTGGTTTTTTGATGATTAGTATTAAGGCGATTAAAACTAATAAAAGCTCTAAGAACTCCATAATTTCTCCTTTTGATTGAACTTATTAAAATTGTTTTTAATAAGGGTTTATGATATTGTATTACAAATTTCTCCTAAATTTTCTATTACACAGCGTACTTCATCACCTTTTTTAAGAAAAACGGGTGGATTTAAGCCCATCCCTACACCGCTTGGGGTTCCCATTGATATGATGGTGCCGGCTTTTAAGAGCATTCCTGAGCTAAGTTCTTCTAAGACATATCCGATGTCAAAAATAAAAAATTTTGTATTGGAGTTTTGTCGTAATTCTTTATTGACATAACTTTGCAAATGAAGTTCAGGTGGATAAGCAATCTCATCAACACTTGTGATATAAGGCCCCATGATAGTACTTCCCTCAAGGCTTTTTGCACGGTAAAATTGCTTGTGGCGTTTTTGGAGATCTCGTGCTGAAATTTCATTGATAATGGTATAACCAAAAATATAGTCTTTCGCATCTTCAGCTTTGATTTTATAAGCATCCTTACTTAAAACAAAAGCAAGTTCGCATTCATAGTCTAGTTGAGAAGTGACATCAGCATGTAAAGATATGCTGCCAAAAGGAGCTGTGGCTTGATTGCAGCGTTTTCCAAAATACACAGGATATTCTCTTTCTTCGAATTTTTCACCTTTAAATTTCGCAGACTCTTTGGCATGATCTAAAAAATTAATCCCAAGACATATGATATCTTGACGCGGCTCTATGATAGGAGCTAGATAATCTTCTTTTGGAATTTCATAAGCTGTTTTAGAGTCTAAATCTTTAAGCTTGTGTTTTAATTCCTCAAAATTTATAATTAGCTCATTCATATCGCGAACATTGATATCAAGATCGGATAATTTTACAACTTTTCCATCGGAGTTAAGTACTCCTAGAGTGGCTTTTTGATCGAGTTTAAAATTAACAAATTTCATTTGCAAAATCCTAGTATTTTTATTTTGAATTATACTCAATTTTAACAAAAATTAAATTTGTATTTTAAAACACTGCTAAAATTTTTTCTATGCCCTTTTTTGAAAAAATATCAAAATTTTCTCCGTTATAGTTAAATTTTAAACGATAAGAGTGTAAACACAAGCGTTTGGCACCACTTAACTTTATGCGTTCTTCTATGTCCATTTTTTCATCTAAAATTTTTTCTATATCTTTTTTTTCAAGGCCATAGAGTGGATCGCCTAGGATTTTGTGATTTTTATAAAATAAATGTACTCTGATTTGATGTTGTCTGCCTGTGAGTGGTTTGCAAAGCAAAAGCGTAGCGTTGATTTTAGGGTAAAAGCTCAAAACTTCAAATTCTGTGATCGCTTTTTTTCCATTCTCGCAAATTTGCATTCTAGTTTTAACATCATCATAATCCTTTGTCAAATCCATCGCTTGATCGACTGTGAAATTTGCTTTGATTTCCCCGCTTGCAAGGGCAAGATATTCTTTTTGAATTTGTTTTTTTTCAAACAGGCCTTTAAGCTCAATTTGTGCTTTTTTGTGTTTGGCTACGAGTATAAGTCCGCTTGTTTCTTTATCAAGTCTATGAGCTACACATGCTTCTTTACCCCAAAGATGCCAAATTTCATCACTTAGACTGTATTTACAGTGTCTGCCATTAGGATGGCTTAAAATTCCACTTTCTTTTTCAAGTACTGCAAAATCTTCATTTTCAAAAACGATTTCCACTCCTTTGGGATTATTTTCATAGACTATTAATTCTACATTGCCTTGCAAGATTTTATTCTTTTCTTCTACTAAAATTCCATTGCAAAAAAGCCTTTTTTTATCTATGAGTTTTTGGGCTTCATTTATATTGATTTTCAAATTCTCCATAAGGACTTGAAACGCCTTTTTTCCATTGTTTGACAGTTTTATTTTTGTATAAGGCACTTTAACTTCTTTCTTAGAATTATTTGGATAAAATCCTAATTCTTTTTTTAAAAATTATAGCTAAAAAGGTTTCAAAGATGGTTGAAAGATATAGCAGAGAAATCATGGCCAAAAAATGGGATATGCAAGCAAAATATGACGCATGGCTAAAAGTAGAGCTAGCTGCGGTAAAAGCTTGGAATAAACTAGGCCTTATAAATGATACAGATTGTGAAAAAATTCTTAAAAATGCTAAATTTGATATAGCTAGAATTGATGAGATAGAAAAAACCACCAAGCATGATGTGATCGCTTTTCTTACAAGTGTAAGTGAAAGTTTAGGAGAAGAGAGTCGTTTTGTACATTATGCGATGACAAGTTCTGATTGTATCGACACAGCTGTAGCTTTACAGATAAAAGAAAGCTTGGATTTGATTTTAGAAGATGTTTCTTTGCTTTTAGAAGTGATTAAAAAACGCGCTTTGGAACATAAAAATACTTTAATGGTAGGTAGAAGCCATGGAATTCATGGAGAGCCTATCACTTTTGGTCTGGTACTTGCGATTTGGTATGATGAAATTTTGCATGCAAAAGAGCTTTTAGAGCATGCAAGAGAAGTGATAAGTTATGGAAAAATTAGTGGCGCAATGGGAAATTTTGCTCATGCTCCTTTAGAATTTGAAGAAGAAGTATGTAAAAATTTAGATCTTAAACCTGCGCCTGTTTCAAATCAGGTTATCCAAAGAGATCGTTATGCACAAGTGATTTCAGCTATTGCGATTTTGGCTTCATCGTGCGAGCAAATTGCTGTTGCGATAAGACATTTTCAAAGAACAGAAGTGTATGAGGCTGAAGAGTATTTTAGCGCAGGACAAAAAGGAAGCTCGGCTATGCCACATAAAAGAAATCCGGTTCTAAGTGAAAATATTACAGGGCTTTGTCGCGTGCTTAGATCTTTTGTAACTCCTGCTTTGGAAAATGTAGCTTTATGGCATGAAAGAGATATATCGCATTCAAGTGTTGAAAGATTTATCTTGCCTGATGCTTTTGTTACAGCTGATTTTATGCTTATGCGTCTTACAAATTTGATCGATAAGCTTTTGGTTTATCCTGAAAATATGATGAAAAATCTAAATCTTACAGGTGGACTTGTATTTTCACAACGCGTTTTATTGGAGCTTCCGTTTAAGGGCATTAGCCGTGAAGAAGCTTATAAAATAGTCCAAAGAAATGCGATGAAAGTTTGGGCTGATTTACAAAATGGCAAAGCTGCTATTAATGAAAAAAATGAAAGCTTATTTTTACTTGCGCTTTTAGCTGATGAAGATTTGAGAAAAAGCTTGAGCGAAGAAGATATAAGAAGATGTTTTGATTATAATTATTACACAAAAAATGTTGATGCAATCTTTGCAAGAACTTTTAAGTAAGGACAAGGAAAATAATGAAGGTTATTAAAAGAAATGGTCGCACAGAAGAATTGGATGTTTCTAAGATCAAAAAATGCACCTTTGATGCTATAAAAGATTTAGAAGGCGTTAATCTGAGCGAACTCGAACTTGATGCTAAAATTCAATTTCGAGATGGAATTTCAACCGAAGAAATTCAAAAAACACTGATTAAAACCGCTGTAGATAAAATCGATATCGATTGTCCAAACTGGACCTTTGTTGCGGCTAGACTTTTCTTATTTGACTTGTACAAAAAAGTAAATGGAATGAATCGCTACAGCCATTTGCGTGATTATTTTGAAAAGGGTGAAAAAGAAGGTAGAATTTTACTTGGGCTTAAAGAAAAATACGATTTAGATGATTTAAATGATTATATTAAGCCTGAACGCGATATGCAGTTTACTTATCTTGGCATTAAAACTCTATACGATAGATACTTGATTAAAGATAGCAAGGGTATGCCTATAGAGCTTCCTCAGCAAATGTTTATGGCTATTGCTATGTTTTTAGCACAAAATGAATTCAATCCTCAAGAATGGGCAAAGAAATTTTATGATCTTATCTCTAAATTTGAACTCATGCTTGCAACTCCTACTTTATCAAACGCAAGAACAACGCGTCATCAGCTCAGCTCTTGTTATATAGGTTCAACTCCTGATAATATCGAGGGAATTTTTGATTCTTATCAAGAAATGGCATTATTGTCTAAATTTGGTGGAGGCATAGGCTGGGATTGGTCTAAAGTGCGTGCAATGGGTGGAAGCATAGACGGACATAAAAACGCTGCAGGGGGCATCATTCCTTTTTTAAAAATCACAAATGATATAGCCGTGGCTGTGGATCAGCTTGGCACAAGAAAGGGTGCGATTGCTGTTTATATCGAACCTTGGCATATGGATATAAGTGATTTTATCGATTTGCGTAAAAATTCAGGCGAAGAAAGACGCCGTGCACATGAGCTTTTCCCTGCTTTGTGGATTAACGATCTTTTTATGAAAAGAGTTAGAGCAAACGATAAATGGACTCTTTTTGATCCTGCGGATACACAAGATTTGTGTGATTTATACGGGGAAGCTTTTGAAAAGCGTTATGAAGAGTATGAAAAAGATGAAAGCATAGTTAAAGAAATAGTAGAAGCAAAGGAACTTTGGAAAAAGATTTTGCTTAATTATTTTGAAACAGGTTTGCCTTTTTTATGTTTTAAAGATAATGCAAATAAAGCCAACCCAAATGCGCATGTAGGAATCATCAGAAGCTCAAATTTATGTACAGAAATTTTTCAAAATACAGAACCAAATTATTACAAGATTAAAGTTATATTTGAAAATGGCGATGAAAAACATTTTGATGAAGAAGAACGCGTTATTATCGATGGGGGATATGAAAAGCCTGCTAAGAAAATTTCAACGCTTGATAGCTTTAATGGAAACAAAGTCTATATCGTAGAAAAATATAAAAGTGATGGAAAAACTGCAGTTTGTAACCTAGCCAGTATCAATCTTAGCAAGGTATATACCAAAGAAGATATAGAACGCGTGGTGCCAACTGCCATTCGTATGCTTGATAATGTTATTGATTTAAACTTTTACCCTCATAGAAAAGTAAAGGATACAAATTTAAAATCTCGAGCCATAGGACTTGGTGTGATGGGCGAAGCGCAAATGCTTGCTGAAGCAAGAATTCATTGGGGTAGCGATGAGCATTTAAACAAAATCGATGAGATCATGGAAAAAATTAGCTATGAGGCTATTAATGCAAGCTCAAATTTAGCGATAGAAAAAGGCTCTTACCCTGATTTTGAAGGGTCAAATTGGAGTAAGGGGATTTTTCCTATTGATGTAGCAAGCGAAAAAGCTAAAGCTTTAACTCTAAGAGAAGGATTGTTTAATCAAAGCGAATGTGATTGGGATAAACTCAGGGAAAAAGTAAAAAAAGACGGTATGAGAAATGGTTATTTGATGGCCATTGCTCCTACTTCTTCAATTTCTATTTTGGTAGGAACAACGCAAACCATTGAACCTGTTTATAAGCGTAAGTGGTTTGAGCAAAATTTAAGCGGTATGATACCTGTTGTGGTGCCTAATTTAAATCTTGAAACTTGGCAGTATTACACCCCAGCTTACGAACTTGATCAAAGAATTCTTGTCAAGGCTGCAGCAGTGCGTGGAAAATGGATTGATCAAGGGCAAAGCTTAAACATCTTTATGTCGCTTGATAAAGCAAGTGGGGGCTACTTAAATGATATATATCAACTGGCTTGGGAGCTAGGAGTAAAATCGACTTACTATCTAAGAAGCGAAAGTCCTGATAGCGAAAAGATAAATGTTGCTGATCGTAGCGTAGAATGCGAAGGTTGTCAATGAGGATTTAAACCTATATTTAGGTTTAAATCTTTTTAAGAATTATAAATTTCTTTATCTATAGCTTTTAAATTTTTTGTCAGTGCAAAGCGCTGAAGTCATAGCTCCTGAAACATTACTAGCCGTTCTTGCCATATCAATGATAGGATCAATAGCCAAAATAAGACTAAGCATAACAAAATTATTTCCAAATCCAATCCCTGCAAGCATAATAGAAGCTGCCATAGTCGCACTTCCAGGAACCCCAGCAATACCCAAAGATCCGATAACAGCTACTAATACTATCATCAAAGCAAAAGTAAAATCTATAGGCGTGTGCGTAGCAAATGCCACAAAGATTGCTGCCATAGCTGGAAAATAACCCGCACAACCATTCAGCCCCGTTGTTGTTCCTATAGAGGCAACAAAATTAGCCACCGCAGGATTTACTCCGAATTTGTTTTGTAAAGTTGAAGTCGTCATAGGCAAAGTCCCCAAAGAAGATCTTGAGCTGAATGCAAACAACCATACAGGAAAAGCTTTTTTTGCGTATTTTATAGGATTTAATCCTTGAGAAGCAAGAAGTAAAAAATGCACTCCAAACATTATAAACATAGCTATATAGATAAGAATGATAAAAAGTCCTGCAGTTTTGATTGCTTCAAAGCCATTACTTAATAAAACATTTGCCATCATACAAACTACAGCATAAGGCATAAATCGAATCACTGTAGCTGTCATATTCATCATAATATTATAAAAAACCAAGACAAAATTTTCAAAAGTTTGAAAGGCTTGTGTATATTCTTCTTTTTTTGAAACTTTTTTTGCACAAATTCCTACAAAAAAAGCAAAAATTACAATGGCTATGATATTTTCTTTATTCATAACAGAAATGATATTGCTAGGAATTAAACCTAAAATAATACTTGAAAAAGTTTGAATTTCACGAATTTGTCTTGTTCCTTCATGGACAGTAAAATTATCACCTAATTGAAAATTATAAGCTAGCAATATACCCAAAGAAGCGGCTATAGCAGTGCTAAAAAGTATCCAAAAAAGACTTATACTAAGCAAGGAAGAAATTTTTATATTTTTATCAATTTCTATAATCACTTTAACGATGCAAATGCCCACAAGCGGAATAACTAGCATTTTTATAAAAGCTACAAAAATAGAGCTTACAAAACCAAACCAATGCCTTGCTTCGTTGTACCAAATGATAGCACTTGCTTCTTTACTATCTGGAAATTGAGCTAGATATTGTAAAGCAAAGCCAAAACCTAGACCTATAAAAAGGGCAAAAAGCATACGAAGAGAGAAATTTACCTTTTTATCTCGCATTTTTTTAAGAATGTAAAAAATTACAAAAAGTACAGCAATAATAGCTACAGTTTGTATTTGCGAGAACATTAAAAACATTTGAAAAAACTGTTTATCCATAAAAAGTCCTTGTGAGAAACTATATCAAGTATGAAGTATATTTAAAGTATACCCATAAAACCTTGATTCTATGGATAATACCATAAAAATATTATAAATAAGATAAAATAAGTATGATTTAATGAATATCTTTATGTAAACAATGCTCGAAAATAAATTGATGATCTTGTGGCAAGGCTTTAAATAAAGCATTGGCTAAATTTCGAATCTCCCAAAGAGCAGATTTTGAACTACGCAAAGAAATAAAATTTTGCAAACTTCTAGCATTGATTGTTAAAGTAAGTTCGGTTTTATAGCTCTCAGGCAAGCAGTATTTGGCTATATCCAAGCTTATACTTTTTTGTAAAATAAGGCGTAAATTTTCTAAAGCTTGAATACTAGCATTATCAACTTCTTCATTGCCACAAAGGACAAGATAGCGGCTTGCATTTTCAAAATCTCCTATTTTAAATTCACTTTCATTGCGAAGCTCTTTTAGAGTATAGCGTGTGCTTTTAACGCTAGGACTTGTATGACGATGTCTAGCAACTTCTTGTAAGCAAGCCCTTGAAATTCCTTGAATATAAAAAGTATAATTTAAATGCTCTAAGGTTGAAGCATGTTTAAATTTATTGCCTACACGATCGATGAGTTCTTTATCTTTTTCTCCACCACAATCACCTTTATCAAAACTTTGCCAACAAGTTCTTGTTGCGTGTGAACATACAGAAAGAGGAGTATGAAAAAGTAAAGTGATTTGCATAAGTTTTCCTTGATAATTTTTTTATAATTCTTACATTTTTTACTTAAAATTCTAATGAAATAAAAAGTTTTATCGCGTTATAATTAGACAAAAAATTAAGGCTTATCAATAATGAATAAACAAACTAAATATATTTTTGTTACAGGAGGGGTTTTAAGCTCCTTGGGCAAGGGAATAGCGGCTGCAAGTATTGCGACTTTATTGAAAAATTCAGGACTTAAGGTAAGTATTTTAAAAGCAGATCCTTATATCAATGTCGATCCTGGCACCATGAGTCCATTTGAACACGGAGAAGTTTTTGTTACAGATGATGGAGCAGAAACTGATCTTGATCTAGGACATTATGAGCGTTTTTTAGACGAGAGCTTATCACAAGATAATAATTTTACCACAGGGCGCGTTTATCAAAGCGTGATCGAAAAAGAAAGACGCGGAGAATATCTTGGTAAAACCATCCAAGTTATTCCGCATATCGTAGGAGAGATTAAAGATCGTATTAAAAAAGCAGGAGAAGGCAAGGATATCTTAATCGTAGAGATAGGTGGAACTGTCGGAGATATCGAGGGTTTACCATTTTTAGAAGCTATTCGTGCTTTGCGTTTAGAAGTGGGTAAAAACAATGCTATGAATATCCATTTAACCCTAGTGCCTTTTATTAAGGCTGCAGGGGAGCTAAAAACCAAACCTACTCAACACAGCGTAGGTGAACTAAGACGCATAGGCATTAGTCCTGATATGATTATTTGCCGTAGTGAAAAAGCATTAGATAGAGATCTAAAAGATAAAATCGCTATTTCTTGTGGTGTTGAAAAAAATTGTGTTATAGAAAGTGTTGATGCAGCAAGTATTTATCAAATTCCACTGAATTTCTTAAAGCAAGATATTTTAAATCCTATTGCTTCTATTTTGGATTTGAAAAATTTAAAACCAAACATGGAAAACTGGGATATCCTAGTAAAAAGAGTTATAGCTCCAAGCAATGAAGTCAAAATCGCTTTTGTGGGCAAATATGTAGATCTAAAAGAAAGCTATAAGAGTCTTACAGAAGCTATCATTCATGCAGGTGCAGCACTTGATACCAAAGTAGAACTTCAATGGGTGGATAGTGAAAAGCTTGAAAATTTAGAAAGTGCCGAAGCATTTAAAAATGTGAGTGGAATTTTGGTTGCAGGAGGCTTTGGTTACCGCGGAGTAGAGGGTAAAATAAAGGCTATCCATTACGCAAGAGAAAATAAAATTCCATTTTTGGGAATTTGTTTGGGTATGCAGCTTGCATTGGTAGAATTTGCTAGACATGTGTTAAAAATTGAAGATGCAAATTCAAGCGAATTTGATGATAAATGTTCCAATCCTATCGTTTATCTCATCGATGAATTTATGGATGCGAGTGGTAAAAAACAAATTCGCACTGCTAAAACACCTTTAGGCGGAACTATGCGTTTGGGATCTTATGAGTGTAAAGTCAAGCCTAACTCCCTTTTAGCTAAGGTTTATAATAATGCAAAAAATATCAAAGAACGCCACCGCCACCGCTATGAAGCCAATCCAAAATATCGTAAGGAATTTGAAGATAAGGGCTTGATAGTAAGTGGAGAGAGTGAAGGGCTTATAGAAGCTGTGGAGTTAAACAATCATCCTTTCTTTTTAGCTGTCCAATTTCACCCTGAATTTACCTCAAGATTAGAGCGTGTAAATCCTGTGATTTGTGGTTTTATCAAGGCGGCTATAAGCTATGAAGACGATTGATAAGAGTGAAATTAAAAGAATTCTAGCTTCTCGTTTCGAAAAAGATTTACATACCAAACTTTGCGATTTACCTTTGCCTTGCTGCTTAAAAGATATTTACAAGGCGGCAAATCGCATTAAAGAAGCTATAGATAAAAATGAAAAGATCGCCATAGTGGGTGATTATGATGTTGATGGGATCATCTCTTGTGTCATCATGGCGGAATTTTTTGATGATATAGGTTTTGATTATACGGTAAGAATTCCTAATCGCTTCAAAGATGGATATGGTTTAAATGCTGAAATTATCAATGAACTTGATGTAAGTTTAATCATTACGGTAGATAATGGTATAGCAGCTTTTGAAGCAGCTAAGCTTTGTAAGGAAAAAAATATCGATTTGATTATAACTGATCATCATATGCCTCAAGATACTTTGCCTGATGCTTTTGCGATTATCAATCCTAAGCAAAAAGATTGTGATTTTCCAGATATTGAAATTTGCGGAGCACAAGTAGCTTGGTACTTAATAGCTGCTTTAAAAGAAGTTTGTAAATTAAAATACGATATGGGCAAATTTTTAGAACTTCTAGCCATCGCCATTATCGCAGATATGATGGAATTAAGAGATTTAAACAGGGCTTTAGTTAGACGAGGGATAGAGTGTATTAACAAATCCAAAAGAGTTGCTTTTAAGGCGATTAAGCAATATTATCAAAAAGATAAATTTGCACTCGATAATATAGGTTTTTTAATCGCTCCTCTTATCAATAGTGCTGGAAGAATGGATGATGCAAGCATTTCTTATGAATTTTTACACACAAAAGACTTAGATAAAGCTTTGGCTTATTTAGAGCAAATCATTAGCTTTAATGAAAGCCGTAAAGATGAAGAAAAACAGCTCTTTGAAGACAGTTTGAGTCAGATTGATGAAAATGATTCTTGTATTGTTGTATCGGGCTTAAATTGGCATGAGGGGGTTTTAGGAATAGTAGCAAGTCGCTTGGCAAAACATTTCAACAAACCCGCTTTTGTATTTTCACAAAATGATCAACACCTAAAAGGAAGTGCAAGAAGTGTTGGAAAAATCGATATTTTAGCTTTGATTTCTAAGGCAAATTCTTTGCTGAGCAATTACGGCGGACATAAGGGTGCTGCAGGTCTTAGTTTAGATCTTGATTCTTTTGAAAAATTTAAAAGCATAATACAAAAAGAATGTATGGAAATTTCTCAAAGTGAATTTTTAGATACAGATGAGATTTTGGGCATTTTAGAACCTAATGAAATCGATTTCGAAATGCTTGAAATTTTAGAATCTTTTGAGCCTTTTGGGCATAAAAACCCGCGTCCTTTTTTTATCTTGGAAAATCTTTATGTTAAAAATAAAAGATTCCTAGGAAAGGATGAAAAACATCTAAAACTTATACTCACAAGGGAAAATAAAACTATAGAAGCTTTATTTTTTAATTTTGACAAAGAGCCTCAATTGTGTGAAAATATCAATTTGCTTGGAAGTATTTCTAAGAATGAATTTAGAGGATTAGCAACCCCGCAATTTATTATCAAAGAAATTTTATAAATATTTATAAAATTTTTATTTATTATTTATTAATATTATATATATGTTTCATTGCGAAACTTAAATTTAATAAATAAGGGGGCTTTGTGAAAAAGTTACTATTGTGCGTATGGGTATTTTTATCTATAGGAGTATGTATGGCAGAAGCCAAACCAAAAATTGCTATTTTAGCAACAGGTGGAACTATAGCAGGTTCTATTGATAGTGCTGTGGCTACAACAGGCTATACAGCAGGGGTTGTGGGTGTAGATGTTTTAATCAAAGCAGTTCCGCAAATTCAAGATTTGGCTGATATCAGCGGGGAACAAGTAGCAAATATTGACAGTTCCAATATGCGTGATGAAATTTGGTTAAAGCTTGCTAAAAAAATCAATAAGCTTTTTGATGAGGGTGTAGATGGTATAGTTATCACTCACGGTACTGATACCATGGAAGAAACCGCTTATTTTCTAAATTTAACAGTTAAAAGTGATAAGCCTGTGGTTTTAGTTGGCGCTATGCGTCCATCAACTGCTATAAGCGCAGATGGCCCAAAAAATCTTTACAATGCTGTAGCATTAGCTGCTGATAAAGAAGCTAAAAACAAAGGCGTTATGGTAGCCATGAACGATAAAATTTTAAGTGCTAGGGGTGTGTCAAAAACCCATAGTTTAAATGTTGATGCTTTTTCTTCTCCTGATTTTGGAGATTTGGGTTATATAGTAGATGGAAAAGTTTTCTTCTACAATAACATAAGTAAAGCACACACAAAAAATACTCCTTTTGATGTAAGCAAACTCACAAGCTTGCCAAAGGTAGATATACTTTATACTTACTCAAACGATGGTAGTGGTATCGCTGCGAAAGCTTTGTTTGACAATGGAACCAAGGGTATTGTTGTAGCAGGAAGTGGCGCAGGAAGTATACATGAAGATCAAAAAAATGTTTTAAAAGAACTCATTAAACAAGGACTTGATGTTGTTGTAAGTTCAAGGATTGCAGCAGGACGCGTTGCGGTAAGTGATGCGGATAAGAAATTAGGCTTTATCAGTGCTGAAGATTTAAATCCACAAAAAGCTAGAGTTCTTTTGATGCTAGCTCTTACAAAAACAAATGATTCTAAAAAAATTCAGGAGTATTTCTTAAAATATTAAAAGTAAAAAGAGTATTTGCATATAGAAAAGTGTGAGATTAAACATTTGCTATATGAAATACTCAAATAACTTTAAAATATTTATATTTTCTATAAAGTTTAAATTTCAAGTATAGTTTTTATTAAATTTTTTAGAACATAAATTTATTTTTTTGTAGTTACAAAAAGGTTTTATTTAAAATAAAAAATTATTTTATTATTTTTTTAGCATAATTTTAAAAAATTATATTATAATCACTTTGAATTATTTCACATATAAGAAAGGTATAAAATGGGTATTTCAAGACGGAACTTTCTTAAAGGTTTAGCTGCAACCTCTGCAGTTGCTTCTGTAAATCCACTTATGGCGGCTGGAGAGACCAAATTTTATGACATAAAAAAAGTTCCCCATGCAACACACTTTGGTGCATTTTGGGCTGATGTAAATTCAGAAGGTAAGATAGTAAAAGTTACTCCTCAACAATCTGACAAACATCCTTCGGTAATCACCGATGCTATTATCGATAGAACTTATTCAGATACAAGGGTAAAATATCCTTGCGTGAGAAAAAGTTTTTTAGAGGGTAAGAAAAAACCTAATTTAAGAGGTAAAGAGCCTTTTGTAAGAGTAAGTTGGGAAAAAGCCTACGAGCTTATTTTGCAAAAATTTGAAGAAACTCCTATTGAGAATTTGTTTAACGCAAGTTATGGTGGTTGGGGTCATGTGGGCTTGCTGCATAACTGTAACTCTGTAGCAGGAAGATTTTTCAATACCGCACTTGGTGGACATATCGGTACAGATGGAGAGTATAGCAATGGTGCGGCTGGAAAAGTAAATGCTAGCATTATGGGGGATTTGGAAGTTTATTCTTTACAAACTGCTCATGAGCAAATTTTAAAAAATACTCAAGTTTATGTACTTTGGGGTACTGATCTTTATAAATGTAATCAAGTTGATTTTAAAGTAGCAAATCGTGGAAATGATGAGTATTATAAAAAATACCGCAAATCAAATATTAAATTCATAAGCATAGATCCTCAATACACTCAAACTGCAGAAATTTTAGATGCAGAATGGATTAAAATTCGTCCAAATACCGATGTGGCCTTAATGCTTGGTATGATGAACTATCTTTATAAAAGTGGAAAATACGATAAAAAATTTATAGAAAAATACACTGATGGTTTTGATAAATTCTTACCTTATCTACTAGGAAAAAGTGATGGTGTGGATAAAACTCCTGCATGGGCAGCAAAAATCACAGGTGTAGATGAAAAAGTTATCACTTCTTTAGCGGATACTTTTGTGAAAAATCGTACTTTCTTAGCAGGAAACTGGGCTATGCAAAGAGCACACCACGGTGAGCAAGCGGATTGGACTTTGATGGTTTTAGCAGCTATGATAGGACAAATCGGCTTAGCGGGTGGTGGATTTGGTTTCTCTATGCACTATGCAGGTGGCGGACAAGCATTTTCAGGTGTAAGACTTCCAGTTGGTTTACCACAAGGTAAAAACAATCTTGACTTCAATATCCCTGCAAGTAGAATTTCAGAAGCGATTTTAAATCCAGGAAAGACTATTAAATTTAAGGGTAAAGAAATCACTTATCCTAAAATTAAAATGATGTATGTAGTGGGTGCTTCTATTTTAGGACATCATCCAAATACTAACGAACTCATCCGTGCAATTCGTACTTTAGATACTGTTATCGTACATGAGCCTTGGTGGACTCCTATGGCAAAAATGGCAGATATCGTTCTACCTTCAACTACAACTTTAGAAAGAGATGATATCAGCTTTGGCGGATCTTATTCTCAAGATTATGTTTATGCGATGAAAAAGGTTATTGAACCTGTTTTTGAAAGCAAAAATGACTATGATATTTTTGAAGAAATGGCAAAAAGAATAGGCGAAAGAGAGCATAAGAAATTTACCGGAGGAAAGACTAAAGAGCAATGGCTTGAAGGATTTTATGGAAGAAGCGATTGTCCTTATTATATGGAATTTGCTGATTTTTGGAAACAAGGTTTTATCCATTTTGAACCACCAAAAGAAGCTTATAATTATGTAAGACATTCAGAATTTAGAGCAGATCCGGTAGCAAATAAACTTGCAACAGAAAGCGGAAAAATCCAAATTTATTCTCCTAAATTTGAAGCGTACAATTTAGAAGACTTTAAAGCACATCCAACTTGGTTTGAACCAGCAGAGTGGTTAGGAAATGAAAAATTAGTGAAAAAATATCCTTTCCATTTGTTAAGCCCACATCCAAGATATAGAATACACTCTCAACTTGATAATACTTGGGTAAGAGATCTTTACAAAATTCAAGGTCGTGAACCAGTAGTTATCAACAATGAAGATGCTAAAAAACTAGGCATCAGTCACGGTGAAGTAGTAGAAGTTTATAACGATCGTGGAAGTTTGTTAGCGGGTGCTTTTGTTACAGATAGAATTATGCCAGGAGTAGTGAGCATACAAGAAGGTGCTTGGTATGATCCTGAAGATGTAGACGATAGCAAGCCAAGATGTAACGCAGGTCATGTAAATGTTTTAACAAGCTCAAGACCAACTTCAACTATGGCGCAAGCTACAAGTGTAAATACTTGCTTGGTGGCTATCCGCAAAGTTAAAGGTGCAGTAAAACCTTATAAATCGACAACACCACCAGAAATTATAGGAGCTTAAAAATGAAAAAAATTTTAGTTTTATTAGCTTGCTTGTGCGGAATTTCTTTCGCACAAGATGCTTATATTTTTAACGAAAAAGCAGAAATTTTTGATGCACAATCTAAAAAATCTATAGGTGAAATTTACGAAGGAACCAAAGTTGAAGTGCTGAAAAAAGAAGGTGATATGAGCTTGATCAAAGTAGGCGGATTGGTTGTAGAAAACGATCCAAAAATTTTAGCTTTTGGTAAAGATGGAATTTATGTGCTTGTAAAACTTAAAAGTCAAAATGCTTCTCCGGTTATGGAATTTTGGATAAAAAATAAAGATTTAACCGATAAAGAAGTTGAAGCTTGGGATGAAGTTGAGTTAGCTTATTATGATACTTGTACTTCTTGTCACGCAGCGCATAAACCAAAAGAACATTTGATGGAAGAATGGGATGCTTATTTATCTGCTATGCAAGGATTTGCAAAAATCACAGATGAAGAAAAAGCTAGAATTTTACGCTTTTTACAATCTCACGCTAGTAATGGTCCTGTAGATTTAAACTGATATCCTAAACCCCCATTTCCAAAAATTTTTAAAAATAAGGCTAATTTTTAGCCTTATTTAATAATCCTTTAAGCTTAATTAGTTATACTTTCATTTCCTTTTTCAAAAAAAGGACTTAAGATCTTTAAATTATAATCTTAAAGTTTATACAACTTTAATTTATATTCAGTAAATGATTTTTTGTTTTGTTCTTTAAAATTAATATTGTTATTTCAAATCTTATTAGTCAATCTTTGAAATCTAAATAAGTGATCGATTGAGCCAGAAAAGATTTAGGCATAAGTTATTATGTAAAATCTATTCAATCTAAATATTTAAAGATTAAAAGTTTTTATTTTTAATCTTCATTACTTTTTCTTTGAAGAAAAAGATTAAACTATCTATAATTTTTATGGAGAGTTTGATCCTGGCTCAGAGTGAACGCTGGCGGCGTGCCTAATACATGCAAGTCGAACGATGAAGCTTCTAGCTTGCTAGAAGTGGATTAGTGGCGCACGGGTGAGTAAGGTATAGTTAATCTGCCCTACACAAGAGGACAACAGTTGGAAACGACTGCTAATACTCTATACTCCTGCTTAACACAAGTTGAGTAGGGAAAGTTTTTCGGTGTAGGATGAGACTATATAGTATCAGCTAGTTGGTGAGGTAATGGCTCACCAAGGCTATGACGCTTAACTGGTCTGAGAGGATGATCAGTCACACTGGAACTGAGACACGGTCCAGACTCCTACGGGAGGCAGCAGTAGGGAATATTGCGCAATGGGGGAAACCCTGACGCAGCAACGCCGCGTGGAGGATGACACTTTTCGGAGCGTAAACTCCTTTTCTTAGGGAAGAATTCTGACGGTACCTAAGGAATAAGCACCGGCTAACTCCGTGCCAGCAGCCGCGGTAATACGGAGGGTGCAAGCGTTACTCGGAATCACTGGGCGTAAAGGGCGCGTAGGCGGATTATCAAGTCTCTTGTGAAATCTAATGGCTTAACCATTAAACTGCTTGGGAAACTGATAGTCTAGAGTGAGGGAGAGGCAGATGGAATTGGTGGTGTAGGGGTAAAATCCGTAGATATCACCAAGAATACCCATTGCGAAGGCGATCTGCTGGAACTCAACTGACGCTAAGGCGCGAAAGCGTGGGGAGCAAACAGGATTAGATACCCTGGTAGTCCACGCCCTAAACGATGTACACTAGTTGTTGGGGTGCTAGTCATCTCAGTAATGCAGCTAACGCATTAAGTGTACCGCCTGGGGAGTACGGTCGCAAGATTAAAACTCAAAGGAATAGACGGGGACCCGCACAAGCGGTGGAGCATGTGGTTTAATTCGAAGATACGCGAAGAACCTTACCTGGGCTTGATATCCTAAGAACCTTATAGAGATATGAGGGTGCTAGCTTGCTAGAACTTAGAGACAGGTGCTGCACGGCTGTCGTCAGCTCGTGTCGTGAGATGTTGGGTTAAGTCCCGCAACGAGCGCAACCCACGTATTTAGTTGCTAACGGTTCGGCCGAGCACTCTAAATAGACTGCCTTCGTAAGGAGGAGGAAGGTGTGGACGACGTCAAGTCATCATGGCCCTTATGCCCAGGGCGACACACGTGCTACAATGGCATATACAATGAGACGCAATACCGCGAGGTGGAGCAAATCTATAAAATATGTCCCAGTTCGGATTGTTCTCTGCAACTCGAGAGCATGAAGCCGGAATCGCTAGTAATCGTAGATCAGCCATGCTACGGTGAATACGTTCCCGGGTCTTGTACTCACCGCCCGTCACACCATGGGAGTTGATTTCACTCGAAGCCGGAATACTAAACTAGTTACCGTCCACAGTGGAATCAGCGACTGGGGTGAAGTCGTAACAAGGTAACCGTAGGAGAACCTGCGGTTGGATCACCTCCTTTCTAGAGTACAAAGTAATAAGTCTCACAACTATTACTTCATTATAAACTCAATTGATTCTTGTTTAGATTTCAAAGATTGATGATAAAGCTAATTGTTTATGGGGAATTAGCTCAGCTGGGAGAGCGCCTGCTTTGCACGCAGGAGGTCAGCGGTTCGATCCCGCTATTCTCCACCATTATTAAGGGCCTATAGCTCAGCTGGTTAGAGTGCACCCCTGATAAGGGTGAGGTCACAAGTTCAAGTCTTGTTAGGCCCACCATAGAAATATCAATCTTAAAAGATAAAACAAGATTTGAAATCAAGCTTTAAAATCTAAAGCAAGTATATATTTATGAATATACTTTATATATTATATACTTCCTTTAGGTTTTAAACCTAAATGTTCTTTATAATTATCATTGTTAAGAGTCACAAGCAAGTTTTAATAAAAACAATTTTACAGGACTTGTTAAAGGATAAAACTCAATTATCTTTTCTTTGGTTTTACTTTTATATCTTTTAACTATCTTTATTTTTATAATAAAGAGAATATTAGATCTAAAGTTTATAAATTAAAGATAAGTTTCAAACTCACGACTTAGTTTAGATATTTTTTAGTATTTATATTAAGTGTTTGAATGCTTTCCGTCTTAAGATAAGAAAGTCTTATCATAAAAACTTTAACAAGGAAGTGATGCGTTTTAGAATCAATAATAAAAGGTAAAAAAGGTAAGCTACTAAGAGCGAATGGTGGATGCCTTGACTGGTAAAGGCGATGAAGGACGTACTAGACTGCGATAAGCTACGGGGAGCTGTCAAGAAGCTTTGATCCGTAGATTTCCGAATGGGGCAACCCAATGTATAGAGATATACATTACCTATATAGGAGCGAACGAGGGGAATTGAAACATCTTAGTACCCTCAGGAAAAGAAATCAATAGAGATTGCGTCAGTAGCGGCGAGCGAAAGCGCAAGAGGGCAAACCCAGTGCTTGCACTGGGGGTTGTAGGACTGCAATGTGCAAGAGGTGAGTTTAGCAGAACATTCTGGAAAGTATAGCCATAGAGGGTGATAGTCCCGTATGCGAAAAACAAACCTTAGCTAGCAGTATCCTGAGTAGGGCGGGACACGAGAAATCCTGTCTGAAGCCGGGTCGACCACGATCCAACCCTAAATACTAATACCAGATCGATAGTGCACAAGTACCGTGAGGGAAAGGTGAAAAGAACTGAGGTGATCAGAGTGAAATAGAACCTGAAACCATTTGCTTACAATCATTCAGAGCACTATGTAGCAATACAGTGTGATGGACTGCCTTTTGCATAATGAGCCTGCGAGTTGTGGTGTCTGGCAAGGTTAAGCAAACGCGAAGCCGTAGCGAAAGCGAGTCTGAATAGGGCGCTTAGTCAGATGCTGCAGACCCGAAACGAAGTGATCTATCCATGAGCAAGTTGAAGCTAGTGTAAGAACTAGTGGAGGACTGAACCCATAGGCGTTGAAAAGCCCCGGGATGACTTGTGGATAGGGGTGAAAGGCCAATCAAACTTCGTGATAGCTGGTTCTCTCCGAAATATATTTAGGTATAGCGTTGTGTCGTAATATAAGGGGGTAGAGCACTGAATGGGCTAGGGCATACACCAATGTACCAAACCCTATCAAACTCCGAATACCTTATATGTAATCACAGCAGTCAGGCGGCGAGTGATAAAATCCGTCGTCAAGAGGGAAACAACCCAGACTACCAGCTAAGGTCCCTAAATCTTACTTAAGTGGAAAACGATGTGAAGTTACTTAAACAACCAGGAGGTTGGCTTAGAAGCAGCCATCCTTTAAAGAAAGCGTAATAGCTCACTGGTCTAGTGATTTTGCGCGGAAAATATAACGGGGCTAAAGTAAGTACCGAAGCTGTAGACTTGACTTTGTCAAGTGGTAGGAGAGCGTTCTATTTGCGTCGAAGGTATACCGGTAAGGAGTGCTGGAGCGAATAGAAGTGAGCATGCAGGCATGAGTAGCGATAATTAATGTGAGAATCATTAACGCCGTAAACCCAAGGTTTCCTACGCGATGCTCGTCATCGTAGGGTTAGTCGGGTCCTAAGTCGAGTCCGAAAGGGGTAGACGATGGCAAATTGGTTAATATTCCAATACCAACATTAGTGTGCGATGGAAGGACGCTTAGGGCTAAGGGGGCTAGCGGATGGAAGTGCTAGTCTAAGGTCGTAGGTGCTTATACAGGCAAATCCGTATAAGAATACACCGAGAACTGAAAGGCTTTTTGAAGTCTTCGGATGGATAGAAGAACCCCTGATGCCGTCGAGCCAAGAAAAGTTTCTAAGTTTAGCTAATGTTGCCCGTACCGTAAACCGACACAGGTGGGTGGGATGAGTATTCTAAGGCGCGTGGAAGAACTCTCTTTAAGGAACTCTGCAAAATAGCACCGTATCTTCGGTATAAGGTGTGGTTCGCTTCGTATTAGGATTTACTCCGAAAGCGAAGAAACTTACAACAAAGAGTCCCTCCCGACTGTTTACCAAAAACACAGCACTCTGCTAACTCGTAAGAGGATGTATAGGGTGTGACGCCTGCCCGGTGCTCGAAGGTTAATTGATGGGGTTAGCATTAGCGAAGCTCTTGATCGAAGCCCGAGTAAACGGCGGCCGTAACTATAACGGTCCTAAGGTAGCGAAATTCCTTGTCGGTTAAATACCGACCTGCATGAATGGCGTAACGAGATGGGAGCTGTCTCAAAGAGGGATCCAGTGAAATTGTAGTGGAGGTGAAAATTCCTCCTACCCGCGGCAAGACGGAAAGACCCCGTGGACCTTTACTACAGCTTGACACTGCTACTTGGATAAGAATGTGCAGGATAGGTGGGAGGCTTTGAGTATATGACGCCAGTTGTATATGAGCCATTGTTGAGATACCACTCTTTCTTATTTGGGTAGCTAACCAGCTTGAGTTATCCTCAAGTGGGACAATGTCTGGTGGGTTAGTTTGACTGGGGCGGTCGCCTCCCAAATAATAACGGAGGCTTACAAAGGTTGGCTCAGAACGGTTGGAAATCGTTCGTAGAGTATAAAGGTATAAGCCAGCTTAACTGCAAGACATACAAGTCAAGCAGAGACGAAAGTCGGTCTTAGTGATCCGGTGGTTCTGTGTGGAAGGGCCATCGCTCAAAGGATAAAAGGTACCCCGGGGATAACAGGCTGATCTCCCCCAAGAGCTCACATCGACGGGGAGGTTTGGCACCTCGATGTCGGCTCATCGCATCCTGGGGCTGGAGCAGGTCCCAAGGGTATGGCTGTTCGCCATTTAAAGCGGTACGCGAGCTGGGTTCAGAACGTCGTGAGACAGTTCGGTCCCTATCTGCCGTGGGCGTAAGAAGATTGAAGAGATTTGACCCTAGTACGAGAGGACCGGGTTGAACAAACCACTGGTGTAGCTGTTGTTCTGCCAAGAGCATCGCAGCGTAGCTAAGTTTGGAAAGGATAAACGCTGAAAGCATCTAAGCGTGAAGCCAACTCTAAGATGAATCTTCTCTAAGCTCTCTAGAAGACTACTAGTTTGATAGGCTGGGTGTGTAATGGATGAAAGTCCTTTAGCTGACCAGTACTAATAGAGCGTTTGGCTTATCTTTAATAAAGCATCACTTCCTTGTTAAGGTTTTTAATAAAGCTTTAGATAGAAAATATATTTAAAGTGATATAGAAATCTTGCAAGTAGGGTTTATATTAGAACTTGCTCTTAACATTGTTTTTTAAGTCTATTTATAAAATAGGTTTAAATAACAATGTCCGTGATTATACAGATGTGGAAACGCCTTGCTCCATCCCGAACCAAGAAGCTAAGCACATCGTGGGTGATGATACTACGCCTTACTGGCAGGGGGAAAGTAGCTCATTGCGGACTTGTTAATTCTTCTTTACTTACTTTATATATAAATCATATCTTTGTTTTTATTGTTTTAGATTGTTGTTCTAGATAAGGTTTAGAATAGTTGTTTATATGTTTATTGAAGCTGTTATTGTGTTTGGTTTGGTTTTTATTTTAGCTAGAAATTGTGCTACTTTTATCAGTCCTGATTATATTGTGCTTATTGAATCTTGTTTCGATATGTTGAATTTGGTTTTTTAGGTTAATTGTTGAATTTGGTGGTTTAATATTTTTAAAAAGCTATAAAATATAGATTTTTAAAATGAGATCTTTTAGTTAGCCCTAAAAGATCTACAGTTAAATTTGTAAAAAGGGGTCTTTGAAGCATAAAAGCAAAGTTAAAATTCTTTTCTTGTATCCATAGAACCTACTATTTTTTGGTTTTTGGATCGATCATGATAGCATTTACATCACCCATATAAGGTTTTTCGGTGATTTTGTAGCCCATTTTTTCAAGATTGTTTTGTACATCTTTGATGATCCCAAAAGGTTCTGTTCTGATTTCATCAGGTAGCCATTGCATATGAAATCTTGGAGATTCTACCGCTGTTGATATATCCATTTTATGATCGATTACATTTGAAATCACTTGTAAAACTGTTGTGATGATTCTAGAGCCACCTGGGCTACCCACTACCATAAATACTTTTCCATCTTTAAGTATGATAGTCGGACTCATAGAGCTTAAAGGTCTTTTTTTAGGTTCTATAGCGTTAGCTTCCCCGCCTACAAGTCCATATAAGTTTGGAACTCCTGGTTTGATTGAAAAATCATCCATTTCATTGTTGAGCAAAAATCCTGCTCCATCGATAGCAGCGCCTGAGCCATAGCTTGCATTAATTGTATAAGTAATGCTTACTGCATTACCCTTGCCATCTAGCACAGAATAATGAGTGGTATTATGCCCTTCATGAATTTGTCCTAAACCCGGTTTAACTTTTGAGCTTGGTAAGGCTTTCTCTTTTGGAATTTTTGTATAAATTTCTTTGGCGTATTCTTTACTTGTGAGTTTATCAAGTGGGATTTTTACAAAATCAGGATCACCCATGTATTCTGATCTATCTGCATAAGCTTGACGCATAGCTTCAGCCATTATGTGTAAAGTTTTAGAGCTTGCAAAACCCAAATTTTCTATATTGGCATTTTCCATAATGTTTAAAATTTGAATGATATGAGTACCCCCGCTACTAGGTGGCGACATAGAAATAATATCATAGCCTCTATAAGTACCTTTTACAGGCTTTCTCCAAATGGCTTGGTATTGTGCTAGATCTTCTTTAGTGATAATACCTTTATTTTTAGCCATATCATTTGCTATTAGATCTGCGATTTTCCCTTTATAAAAAGCATCAGGGCCTTCTTTGGCGATGAGTTTTAAAGTCTTTGCTAGATCTTTTTGGATAAACAACTCCCCACTTTTATAAGTGCTACCATCTTTTTTAAGGAAATATTTACTTGAGCTAGGAAATTTTTTAAACATATCTTTGGCTTCTAGCAAGGTTTGTTCTTGTCTATCGTTGATAAGATAGCCTTTTTCAGCTAGTTCTATAGCAGGAGCCATCAAGTCTTTTAATTTCATAGTACCATAGCGATCAAGCATAGCGCTCATACCTTTGACTGTTCCTGGTACTCCGGCGGCTAAATAGCCTATAGTTGAAGCATCTTGGACAACTTCCCCTTTGTCATCAAGATACATATCTTTGCTTGCTTTTAAAGGTGCCATTTCCCTAAAGTCTAGTGTAACATTTTCTCCATTTGCTAGATGAATGACAGCAAAACCCCCACCGCCTATGTTTCCTGCTGCAGGATGTACCACAGCTAAAGCGTAGCCTACAGCTACAGCCGCATCTATAGCATTACCACCTTTTTCGAGAATTTCTTTACCTATTTTGTTGGCAAGCTCATGGCTTGATAAGGCAAGTCCTGTGCCTGTTTTGTCTTGTATGGGTGGATTGGCTGCACCAAAACCTAGCGTGATTGAAATCACAAATATAACTAAATAACGCATATTACTCCTCCTTTTTTAGTATATAGAATTATTGTAACAAAAATTAAGCCTATTACAAAGAGTTATTTTGATAAAATATATAAATTTTTATTTTTTATGTATAGAAACTTTACACTTTCAAAAATAATTTTATATTTGTTTACAAAATGTAACTAAATAATTTATATTTTTAATGTAGATTTGCAAAATTTGCATTAAAACTTGCTCTTAAAATCATTTTTAAGCGTTCTAAGATAAAAACTTATCGAGAGAAAAATGAGATTTAAGAGGCAAAAGAAGAAGTAAGAACCTATTTCAAATTGATTGAAATAGGAATTTGATTTAAAACAATTGCGGGATTACACCTGTGATATATCCAAAGATCAAGCAGATGATACTAATGCCCCATATATAAAAAAATGAGCGTTTTATGTGTTCTTTTATGGCTACATTAGCAAGACCGCAACCAAGCAATGTAGCAGGGACAACAGGACTGATAAAAGTAGCACAATTTCTAGCTAAAACCATGATGATAGCAATATCGACAGGATCTATTCCAAAAGCATTGGTAACGCTTAGAACGACAGGCATAACTCCATAAAAATAAGAATCTGTGCAAAAGATCAAAGCCATAGGCACAGCCAATAAGCCTATGATTAAAGGTATGAAATTGCTATATTCATTAGGTATAAGAGTGAGTATAGATGAGCCCATTTTATTCATGATTCCACTCTTGTCAAATATACCTATCAAAATCCCTGCACCGATTAATGTAATATACATCATGATAGCGCTACCGCTTGCTTTATCCATAACTTTTTTTGCGAGTTTTAGATCAGGATAGTTTAGCGGCAAGGCTATAGCAAAGCCTATCATAAAGCAAACATAAGAAGGCAAAACATTTACGACTAAAGCAGCTATAACAGCGATTAGTAAGAATACATTCACCCAAAAGAATTTATCGTTTTGATATTCGCTTTTTTCAATTTCAAGTTTTATTCCTTCGAGATTTCCACCTGCACCACGCCTTTTTTCTTGATAGCCTATGAGGATCGCTAAAGCAAGAGCTAGGACTATCCCTAAGATTTGCATAGGGATTAGCTGATGCCATAAAGCATTGGCGTCGGCTTTTATAACAGTTGCAGCCCTAAGTGTTGGGCCACCCCAAGGAAGAACATTCATAACCCCCATTGCACTTGCACAAATGAGCAATAACGATGATTTTCTCATATTTAAACGCTCATATATAGGTAACAATGCAGGGATTACTATAAGAAAAGTCGCCGCTCCGCTACCATCAAGATGAACAAACATTGCCATGATAGATGTTAGGATAGTGATTACATAAATATTGGGACTAACTTTACTTAGTAAAAAATTAATTATCCTGTTGAAAAATCCACTTGCACTCAATGTGCTAAAGAAAAGTATAGAAAAGACAAACAACGCAGCCGTATTGCTCACGCTTTTTACTCCATCGGCTATGAAACCTTTCATAACCTTAAAATTTAAAACATCTCCTTGAACCCCTAGAGCCTTTCCGACACCAAGGCCACTAGCATCCATTATCATAAGCAATGCACCTACAAAAGCACTGACCAATATAAAAGCAAGAGCGGGTGTGGTTTTGTCTTTTAAAAGAAGCCAAACAATTAGCCCAAGCCCAAAAAAACCGATAAATGATAAAAATAAATCCATTATAACCCCCTGTTTGTAATATTTTATTGTATCTAAATGGTGGGTATAAATCAAAGGATAATGAACTATAAGTCATAAAAATGTTACTTTTTTTAACATCTTTAAAAAGGGCTAATGTCGTATGCGATATCTTTAAAGCTTTAAACGCCGATATGAAGCTATTTTTGCGAAATTTGATATTTTTTGTCTAATGTTTTTGAAAAATGATTTTATATTTGATTACAAAATGTAACTCAATAGATTTTTTTATATTAACTTAGGTGATATTTTGTTAAAATTGTTTAAAATTTATTGAAAGTATAAGATGAAATTTGAAGCTATAGATGAAAAAGAATTTTTAAATCCTTACTACCGCAAAAAGCCTATTTTAGAAGCAGAGCTAAATGAATTTATCAAAGCTTTAAAAGATTATAAATCAAGCTTAGAAAACAATCTCAAAAACAACGAAGACTCCCTAGTGGCAAACGCTTTAAGCAAATTTTTTGAAAATTTGCATTTTGAGTGTGAGATCAAAAGCATACATACACCCAAGAACTAGAAAACAAAATCAATTCTTTGGTTTATAAACTTTACAATCTCACTGAAGATGAGATAAAAATCATAGAAGGCAAATAATGGAAAATTTTGATAAAAAATTAGCACAGTATGGAATTTTGGCAAAAAATGGCAAGATAGTTCCAAAAGATAATAAAATAACTATAATCAATGCTGAAATAAAAGAGATAAATTTTCAAACATTGCAAGAAGCAGGCATAAAAGAAATTTGTATACTTGAGAGTGAAATAAAATATCTTTATTTCCTAGAAAAGAATACTATAAAAATAGATTTTAGAAATTGTAATTTTAAAAATCAAATTATCGCTAGAAAAGCATATTTTGAAAATGAAGTTATATTTCAGCAATGTATATTTGATGCTGTAGTGGATTTTTCTAAAGTAGAATTTAATTCTAAGATAGATTTTTTAGCATCTGTGTTTAAAGGTGAAGTGAGATTTATAGAAACTCAGTTTCAAGCAGAGCAAAGTAATAATGAAATAATAGAAAATGATTTTAGAGAAGTTATTTTTGAAGGAAGAGCATCTTTTTCTAATGCTACATTTAAAGCAAGGGTTAGTTTTGCACTTTCGCAGTTTAAAAGTGAAGCAAACTTTATAAAAACTAATTTCAAGCAAATCAAAAAATAGTGATATAATCGAAAATAATTTTAGAATTGTTTTTATAGGAAAGAGCATCTTTTTCTAATGCTACATTTAAAGCAAGGGTTAGTTTTGCACTTTCGCAGTTTAAAAGTGAAGCAAACTTTATAAAAACTGAATTTCAAGCAAATCAAAACGACAGTGATATAATCGAAAATCAATTTTTAGAAGTTGTTTTTATAGGAAAGATAATCTTTGATCATGCTACATTTAAAGCAAGGGTTAGTTTTAGAAATTCACAGTTTAAAGAAGAGGTAAGATTTATAAGAGCTCAATTCCTAGCAGAGCAAAGTAATAATAAAATAATAGAAAATATTTTTGAAGAGGTTGTTTTTGAAGAGAGAGTGTCTTTTGATAATGCTATATTTAACGCAAGAGTTAGTTTTAGAATTTCACAGTTTAAAAGTGAAGCAAACTTTATAAAAACTGAATTTCAAGCAAATCAAAACGACAGTGATATAATCGAAAATCAATTTTTAGGAGTTGTTTTTATAGGAAAGACAATCTTTAATCATGCTACATTTAAAGCAAGGGTTGGTTTTAGAATTTCACAGTTTAAAGAAGAGGTAAGGTTTATAGAAACTCAGTTTCTAGCAAAGCAAAGTAATAATGAAACAATAGAAAATGATTTTAGAGAAGTTATTTTTGAAGGAAGAGCATCTTTTTCTAACACTACATTTAAAGCAAGGGTTTGTTTTGGACTTTCGCAGTTTAAAGATGAAGTAAGGTTTATAGGAACTCAATTTCTAGCAAAACAAAGTAGCAATCTCGAAATCATAGAAAATGAATTTAGGGAAACTATCTTTAAAGGAAAGGTAACTTTTGGTAGTCTTGTACTTAAAGCAAGAATTAGCTTTTCGTTTTCGATATTTAAAGATGAAGCACTCTTTTTAAATATAAATCCACACAATTTTATATTTTATAATGTAGAATTTAACAAAACAAAGTTTGCTTGTAAAACTCTTACAAATGTCATTTTTTGTCTATTTCAATACTCGGTATTTAAAGATACATTAAGCTTTGAAGGAATGGAATTTGAAAGATTAGAATTTGATAATGTTTTGTTTAATGGTGTTGTAACTTTTAGCAATACAAAGCTCAATACCAAACCGCAATTTATAAACTGCACTCTTTCTAATCAATTTAACATAGAACATCAATATATCAAATATAGTGATAAAGATATAGAAAATAAGATAAATAATATACAAGATAAAAATGATAAATTTCGCGTCTTGCTAAATTTAAGAGATTTATTTAGAAAATTAAAAAGTAACCGCATAGCTCATCACAATCTAATCGACGCTTCAGAACTAAGAACACAAGAGCTTTATGCTAGGGAATTGGAGCTAAAGTATAAAGAAAAGAAAAGCTTAAGAGAAACAATCGAACGATGGCAACTTTTCTTTTATCGCAAGCTTTGCGATCATCATACAGACTTACTCAAAGCATTTCATAACTTACTTATAGTCGTTATGCTTTTTAGTATGTTTTCTTTTGTGTTTGACAAATTTAAGCAACCTAGTCATATAGAAAATGATATAAAATATAACATCATTAAAGTGGATTCTAATGAAAATTATATTTTTAAAGAACACAATAAAACTACTTACAATCTCTTATCTTTAAATATAGAGCAAGAAAGCGATAAATTTATAAAGAATGATTTTGTTTATATGATAGTTTTTTTAATTTTGGTTTTATTGTTACTTTCTTTTAATATTTTTACAAGCATATATATTTTTGGTTCAATTTTATATTTGATATTTAGTTTTTTAGATTTGCTAGCTTTGTATACCCATATTGCTGTTATTGTTTTTTTTGTACTGTTTGCTTTAAAATTTATCTTACTTGATGACAGACAAAGATACAAAAGAGGTATTGTTGTCGCTATTTCTTATACAGTTTGTATTTTTACACTGTTGGTTAAACCTAGCTTATTGCTACCCGCACTTGGAAGTTTTTTAGATAAAGATTCTAATGCTACTTATCCTTTGTTGCTTAGCTTGTCTGTGGTGTATTTTATGCTTGTAGTATTGGTATTGTTCTCACTCCAAAAAACCGCACGAAAGAATTCCATAGTGCCAAGTTGAAAAATTTAAGGTATCGTGATGAAAATTTATAGCAAAACGCTAAAAACCAAAGATAATGAAAACAAAATCAATTCTTTGGTTTATAAACTTTACAATCTCACCGAAGATGAGATAAAAATCATTGAAAGGAAATAATGGAAGATATTGTAAAAATAATACAATGGTTTTCTGAATTAAGTTCAAAGATTAAATTAAACAATAAACTTAATTTGACAGATATAAATATTTGCTGTGAAAATGATTTTTCGCAAATATTAAATAATATTTATAATTGGAAGCTTTATAATTTAAATAAACAGTGTAAAAATGCCCAAGCTATTGATTTGATTGATGATGAAAATCGCATTGCTATCCAAATCACATCTGATATTAGCACTATAAAAATTAAAAATACTGTTGATAAATTTAAAAAAACAGAATTTTCAAACTATGAGTTTTATATGTTTTATTTAACTGATGACTTACCTAACAATATAAAGAAAAATATATCACAAAATAATATAAAAAGTCTTTGTTTTTTGGATTTAATTCGAGAATTGCACTTCAATTCTTCAAAAGCAAAGAAATTTATTATGGAAATTACAGAAAAAACTATTATAGAAAGGTTTAAAAATTATCTGAAATATCCAAATCAATGGAGTTATGATGGTAATTTAAATATACATTACAATAATATAAATCCAAATTTTAGATTAAAGATTAGTGAATGCAATGAAGAGAATGAGCAATATAAATGGTTGTGTGAAATTGAGGCTATAAGCAAAAGATATCAAAATGCTAAATTGCATTGTGATTGTATTAGATTGTTTTATAATGATATTGATTTAGATATACAAACATTTTCTATGCGATTTTATCAAGAAGGATTAACTATTACTGTGCCACATCCTTTGTATTTTAATAGTAAAAAAGATTTATATTTTGATGGTTATATTATAAATAATGATCAAGAAATAGATATGGATTTGCTTTTAACTTATTTTTTTAATTTTAAAAAAAATAAAATTTCATATAAGGAATTTGTAGATACAAAGAAAGTTTTAACATATAAAAAATATTCTTTAACATGGATACCTTTGATTTTTTTTAAAGATTATAATGAATTGGAAGATTTTAAAAGATTTGTAGATAAAAGGATTGGAAAATTTAATTATAAAGACAATAAAGGTAAATACGAATACGGAGGTTTAGATTCTATCATTAAAGATAAAAGAGCTCATAAAAACTGTTGTTTTCATTATTGGATTTATGATTTATATTGGGATGAATTTAAGTTAACTAGAAACAATTAATTTTTTTTGTAGAGTGTATATTTTTAAGGTTAAGACAATAAAACAGGAAACAAATAATGGAAGAATTTGACGGAGTATTAGCACAATATGGGATTTTTGTAAAATATGCTCAAAAATCAATAGAAAAAGAAAAAATAAGCGTATTTGGTAATGCAGAAATAGAAACTATAAACATTGAGACTTTGCAAGAAAAAGGTATAAAATGCCTTGATATAAAATCAAAAAAAATTAAAAATATTATCTTTGCAAAAGATATTTCACTAGATATGTTTTTTTCAGGTGTGACTTTTACAGATGAAATAAAAACCGACTCTAAATTTACAGGCGAATTGGATTTTTCAGGTTGCACTTTTAAAGAAGAAGTAAATTTTCAACAAGCTAATTTTGAAAATTTTTTATGTTCAGATACTATTTTTGAAAAACAAGTATCTTTTTTAAACACTGTTTTTGGAAATGAAAAAATTATAAGTTTTTTTGATGTTAAATTTTTAAATTCAGTTAATTTTACAAATGCTATTTTTAATCAAAAGACTAATTTTCAAAAAGTTTATTTTTATGATATATTACTTTTTAATAAGGCCGAGTTTAAATCTGATATAACGACGCTTAATATAGAATGCAAAAAAGAAGCACATTTTATCAATGCTTTTGCAAAAAATATAATAATTTCTAAGTCTACTTTTGAAAAAAGTTTAGATTTGGATATTTCATTCTCCTCGTTACAAATTTCAGAAATTAAAATACTAGAAAATTTAAATTTACACCAATCCAAAGGTGTAAAAATTTCAATAATAAGTTCTGTCATTTCTGGAGTTACCAACTTTGCTTTTGTAAATGTTGAAGTTATGTTGTTGATAAGTTCAACTTTTAAAGAGGAAATCTGTTTGTATACTTATAATTTTAAAAAAATGCAAAATATAAATTTTACAGATATTACTTTTGGAAAATTATTTTTACAAAAAGAGCTTTTTGAAAAAAGTGTAAATTTTGAAAGATGTATTTTTTTACAAGATGTAAATTTTAAGGATTATACTTTTAATGAAATTGCTTTTAATACTTGCACATTTAAAGAAAATGCATATTTTAGCAATTCTAATTTCACAAAAGGCGTTGATTTTCATGAGTGTGAATTTGAAAAAACTGCTTGTTTTTATGGGGTAAAATTTGACGAAACTCCAAATTTTTCTCAAGCTTTATTTAAGGGTAATATAAATATCATCAATTCGAATTTAAATTTTGATTTTACCAAGTTAGATAAAAAAATAAGACTATTATCTTCGCAAGGAGAGGGTAAATATGATTATGAGATTGCAAATGATTTTAGGGATTCTTTCAGAACTTTTAAAAGTGCTTTGATAAAAGATAACAATTTTTTAGATGCTTCAAATTTTCACAAATACGAGCTTTATTGTAAAGAGTTAGAGCTAGAAAATAAAAAAGATAAAACCCTTAAGGACAAGATAGACAAATGGCAACTTGTCTTTTATCGCAAGCTTTGTGATCATCATACTGATATTTTACGAAGTTTAAATTCGCTTATTTTAGTGATAGGAATTTTTGTGATATTAAGCGTTGTGATGGTTGCTAATTTTAACTATCGTCTTGGATATAAGCCTATCTTGGAGCATTGGTATTTTTCATTGGATTTTTATAATCATCATATAAATTCTATCATACAGGATAATTATTTGTTTGTGGTAAAAGTAAATTTTGCAATGCTTTTTGGTTATTTGATTTTAGTTGGATTTGCTTTATGCCTAAAATATATAAGAGAATTTTTTATAATTATATCCTATGGGGTAACTCTTTTTGTCTTAATGGTTTCACCGAAAATTCTTATCCCTGCTATGGGATTTTTTACAGATAAAAGAGCTATGCTAGATCCACTTAGCACAATGGGTGGAATTTATACAATCGTTTTTGGTTTTGTTGCATTTTCTTTTATAAAGACAATTAGAAAAAATTCCATAGTGCCAAGCTGAAAATTTTAAGGTATTGTGATGAAAATTTATAGTAGAATATTAAAATTCCACTAAAATAATATATTTTTACAATACACTATAATTTAAACAACTTGATTTAGGAGGTATAACAATGAAAGCCGAAAATGTTGCAAAACATATTATAAATTATTGTTTAAGTATAGATAATCCTATAAGTAATTTACAACTACAGAAAATATTATATTTTATAGATATTTATCATTTGATAAGAACAAATAAAAGATTAATAGAAGATGAAAATTTTAAAGCATGGGATTATGGGCCAGTTATTGAAAATATTTATAGAAAATATTCATTTTTTGCATCAAATCCTATAAATATTTATCAAGATTTTACCGAAGAATTTGATGAAAATATAAGAGGTGAGTTATATGGATATATAGATAAACTTTCTAAAATATATCCTTCTGTTTTGGTAGAAAAAAGCCATGAATCGGATAGCCCATGGGACAAAACAAAGAAATATGAAACAATTTTACCTGAGCTATTGGAAGAGTATGCAAGCCGATACAGAAAATAATTTATTTGAGCCTGTTTATAAACAAAAAGAATTTGACATTATAAAGGCTAAAGAGCAATCTTCTTGTATCCAAGCCATTTTAGAAAAATTAACCTATGATAGCTTAAAGGATGTCAATGGATTAATAGAAGAAATAAAAAAATTTTATACAGATAATGAAAGACATAAATATTCTGATATTACATTACATTTGTTTAATTTGCAAAATGCTGAACAAAATGGCAAAATAGAAAATATAGAAAAAAATATAAAGTTACTCATAGAGAATTTAGGAGATGATAAAAAATTAAAAGATAAGTTCTTTAAGTTGCAAGATCATGTATTATTAGAAATTGTTAGATTAAATGAACTTAGTCTAATAAGAAAAGACATAGAACAAACAAGCAAAGAAGTTCAAGAAAGCAAAAAAAACATAGAACAAACAAGCAAAGAAGTTCAAGAAAGCAAAAAAAACATAGAACAAACAAGCAAAGAAGTTCAAGAAAGCAAAAAAAACATAGAACAAACAAGCAAAGAAGTTCAAGAAAGCAAAAAAAGCTATATTGCTATACTAGGTATTTTTTCATCTATTATTTTATCTTTTGTTGCAGGTTTAAATTTTTCAAATTCTATTCTTTCCAATATAGATAAAGCAAGCATTTATCGATTGGTTTTTGTCATGGCTTTTATAGCTTTATTTGTAGGGAATATCCTTTATTTTTTATTTGCCTTTCTTGTAAAGATTTCTTTAAATACCTCCTTTAAAGCTAATTGGTTGTTTATTACTTTTAACGCTACTATATTGGCGATTATATCAATTGATTTTATGTGTTATCTTTTTAATGTAAAAACTATTGATGATATATTAGCTATGATTGATTTTTTTAAACAAAAACCGCATGAAAAAACTCCATAGTGCCAAGCTAAGCTCACAAGGCTTAGTTTTAAGCCTTGTAAATTCAGTCTTTTAAGTAGTATTCTATAGTAGAAACCACCCTTATGGTTTTGATATAAGGTGTGTTTTTATCTCTGTTGCTGATGCTAAATTGCCCTTGAGAAGTCCTTTTTTATCTTGCCTAGGTTGCTGTTTGAGTCTTGGGCAAATTTTATCGCTGAATTTCTAGCATTGAGTGTAGCTTCTTCTATCATTTGGGGTTTGATTTCATTGAGTTTTGTATAAAGGTATTCTATCTCATAATCCTCTATTTTAGTCACTATGCCAAGTTTTCCAAGACTTGAAATTTTTTCTAGTATATTTTTTCCAAGCTTTATGTTTTTCGTATAGATGAGTAAATTTGCAGTGCCTATATATCGGTATGTGGCTTGAGTATCGTTGCTGTAAGGATCACTTAGGCGATCGATGATGTTGGGTGAGTTGTAGCTGATCTCGTCTGATTTTACGCCTTGTTCTTCTAAAAATCGTATGATATTTTGTTTATCAGACTCTAGCTCTTCGTATAAATTTGCAAGGCTGTTACCTGATCTTGTGAATTTTATAGGCAGTATCAGGGTATCTGCTTCCACATCTTTTTGGCTCAGTCCTTTTACAGTGACACTTCTTTCAAGTGTTTTAAAGTCGCTTAAAGCCTTGTTAAAGCCAAAGGCTAGGATCACACTTGCCAAAACCACCGCCACCGATATAAAAAGGGAGTTTGTTTTCATATTTTTCCTTTGGGATTTTTTTTACCTAGAAAATATATCATATTTGCCACCAAGACACAAGCACACATCACACAAGCAAGGATTATCGGTGTGTTAGCATCTAAAGCACTGACTACAGAGGAGATGAGTCCTGCTAGGGCAAACTGCACAAAGCCAAGCACCGCAGAAGCGGTTCCGCTATGGTCTTTAAATCTCGCCATAGCTAAAGTCGTGGTATTGGGTGCGATAAAGCCAAGCATAGCGATACTTGTAAAAATGCTTGCTTCAAAAAGAAATAAATTCGGATACAAAAAGGCATTGATAAGCAAGATCAAAGTCGATACAAACATGATCATCAAGGCTTTAGAAAGTATTTTTTCACTTTCAAATTTACGCACTAGCCTTGCATTGATATTTGCACAGATGACAAAGCCTAGAGCATTTGCTCCAAAAAGCATGCCAAATTGTTGCTCGCTTAAGCCAAAAAATTCTGTAAATACAAAACTCGAACCCGTGACATAAGCAAACAATGCAGCCAAAGCTAAAGCAGCACAAAAGACATAGGTTAAAAAGCGTTTATCTTTTAAAACAAATTTATAGCTTTTCATCGCTTCTTCGTGGGAGAATTTTTTATTTTTAAGGTGTGGTGCGGATTCTTTTAAGCCAAAAAGTATCATCAAAAAAAGCAAAATTCCCAAAGCAAACAAAGTCGTAAAAATGCTATGCCATGAAAAATACTCCAGCAAAAAGCTTCCAAAAGTCGGCGAAAGCATAGGAGCAAGGGAGGTAAATACCATCATCAAAGCAAAGACCCCCGCAGCCTCTTTGATCTCAAACAAGTCATTTACGATAGCCCTTGCGATCACTACTCCCGCACAGCCTCCTAGTGCTTCAAAAAATCTCAAAGCGATAAAGGCATAGATGTTGTCGATGATCACGCAAAACAAGCTTGAAACGATAAAGAAGAAAATTCCTACCAAGGCGGGAATTTTACGCCCAAAGATATCGCTTAAAGGCCCATATATGAGTTGCCCTAAGGCAAAAGCAAGAAAAAAGCTCGCGATACTAAGTTGGGTCAGTGCTTTAGAGGTGTTAAAGCTTTGCTCTACATGGCTTAGCGCAGGTAAATACATATCTGTAGAAAGTGGCGCTATACTTGACATCAAAGCAAGGATGATGATGAGCTTGAGCTTTGAAAAGCCGTGAATTTGGGTGCGTTTTTGCATTTGTAATCCTAATTATTTTTAAAACAAGGATTTTAACAAGTCAATCTTAGAATAATCTTTGTTTTTCTATGTTAAATTTATAGAAAAATTCTCAAGGAAGTCTTTATGCCAAATTTCAATCAAAACGAGCAAATCAAATGCCCAAGTTGTGGAAGTTTTATCGATATCAGCACTGCTTTATACGCTCAAATTTTAGACAAGGCCAAGCAAGAAATGCTCAAGCAAAAAAAAGAATTTGAAGATGAGGTAAATGCCAAAAGAGCCGAGTACACCAAGGCTTTAAACGACTTAAAAGCCCAAAAGCTAGAGCAAGAAAAACTCATAAGCGATCAAGTAAGCCAAAAACTTCTTTTAGAAAAACAAAAATTTGAGCAAGAATTGCTAACGCAAAGGCAAAATTTCCAAAAAGAATTCAGCGAAAAATTTAACAAAGAGCATGAAAATGAGATGAAAATCATGCAAGAAGAATTAGAAAAAAAGAGCAAAGAACTCACCGAATTCTTAAGTGTAAAAGCTGAAAATGAAAGACTAAAAAGAGAGCAAAAAGAAAACGAAGAAAGACTGAAATTTCAAGCCAAAGAAGAAGCTTTTAAAGAATTTAAAGAGCAAGAAAGTAAAAATTTGGAATTTGAAAGAGATAAGATGCGTCTTGAATTTCAAAAAAGTACTCAAGAGCAGGAGTTAAAATACAAAGAATTAGAAACAAATTTTAAAAGCGTAGCCCAAAAGCTAGAGGATGCACAACGCAGGATAGAGCAAGGTTCACAGCAACTCCAAGGCGAAGCAGCAGAACTACTCATAGAAGAATACATCCAAAACGAATACATCGGCGATGAGGTAAAAGAAGTGCCAAAGGGTGTAAATGGGGCGGATTGTTTGCATATCGTAAAAGACAGCTTTGGCAATATTTGCGGTAGTATTTTGTATGAGAGCAAACGCACTAAGGAGTTTAACAAAGAATGGATCGACAAGCTTAAGCTTGACAGCATAGCTGCTAAGAGTGATATAGCGGTTTTAATCACTAAAACCATGCCTAAAGAAAAGCAAAAAACGCATTTTAAAGAGGGGATTTTAATCTGCACTTTTGCTGAATTTAAAGGTGTTTTGGCAGTGCTTAGAGAAAGTATAGTCAATGCTTACAAGCTCAAAAATGCCTTGCAAAACAAAGATGAGAAAAATCATATCTTATACGAATACCTAAATTCTAAGGAATTTAACACTCAAATCACCTTCATACTCAAAACTTATCAAAACATGAAAGAAGAGCTAGAAGCAGAAAAAAGAGCCTTGCAAAATATATGGAAAAAAAGAGAAAGAGCCATAGAAAATTTAAGCTTTAATTCTACTGCCATAGTGAGTTCTTTAAATGCTATATTTAGCGACTTACAAGGTGGAAATTTGATAGGTGAAGAAGGACTTAAAAGCTTGGAGAATTTGGCTAAAGATGAGGAATGATTTTGGGCTTGCCCCAAAATCAATCATTCCCCTGGGAAGTAGTTAGGATTTTTCCAAGGCCCGTATTTTACTTTTATGTATTCTTTAGGGTCTAAATTTTGTTGCGGCGAGGCAAAATACTCAGGTTTTAATGATGGGGAATTGCTATAGGCTGTATCAAGTCCTGCGCGGTTTTCTGTCGTGGTTATAGGCATTCTTACAAAACCTGTGTTGATATAAGCTGCTATATCGAGTGCATCTTCATCGCTTAATATAGGATTATCCGCACTTGCACCAAAAGGCATAGCTGATTTTAAAAATCTTGCTAAAAAAGGTATCATGGCCATATGTCCGCCATCAGGATAGATAAGTAAAGATGGATACAAATGTCCGCCACCTTGCTCGTAATTATCATTTTTTACCCCAAGTCCTCTTTCGCCATGACAAGCAACGCAATTTTCTTCAAAGAGTTTTTTTCCACGCACAGGATCAGCTGGGCGATTTGAAAAATTCATCTTAGCAAAAAAATCTCCTTCGAGTTTTACACCATCTTTAACTTCATAGGCTTCTTTTAGCCATTTAAAATAAGCCAGAATCGCTTTCATTTCTTTAGAATCATTAGGAAATTTGTGAGAATCCGTTCCACCCATTCCACGAATTCTATCTTCAACGGAGATGATTTTCATTGTTTCTATGTCAAGTTTTGGATAGTTATTGAGTACATTTAGAAATGGAATGACATATTTTTTTGTCCCTGGTAAGCCATTGCCATCATTGTCCATATGACAGGCTACACAATTGACTTCATTGTTTGTCTTTTTGAGTTTGCTATAAGGCCCTAAGGTGCTTTCTGTTTTGCTTAAAAGCTCTATACCATAGCGGATCAAGTCTCCTTGTTTGCCTTTTGGAACATCGTCGATACTTAAATTTTTATTTGGCCATTCTTGCACGGGTCTTTTAGAAAGCTCTTTAAAATACTCCACTCCTTGTTTGTCGCTTAGCTCTTCTCCTACTTTGTAATCACTCACGCTTTTAGCATTAAGACTCAAGCTAAGGCATAAGCTAAGCAATAAAATGTGTTTTTTCATGATTTCCCCTTGTTTTATTTGTATTTCATTTTAATTTTAATGTATTTTTTCTTAAGCATTCAGCACGGGAAGAATGATTTTTGCAAAAATAAATTTTAAAGTGTTACTAAAAGTAATATATTTTTAAAATATATAAGTAGTATTTATAAAAAATTTGAGATATTAACTTTATGTTAATTATTGAAATAATTTATTTTTTATAGAATTTAAATTTTCTTCTAAAATTTTGAAATTTTTTTCTAAACTTTCTTTTAAGTCGATGAAAAAGGGATTTTTTAGAGTAGCGATAAGATAGTGATTGTCCTTAGAAAAGATATGATTTAGGGTGAAATTTTTATCTTGTAGTTTAACATAAATTTTCTCTTCATCTTCAAAGCTAGGATTTTTACTAGGCTTTAAAATTTCAAGCAAAATTCCACAAAAAAAGCGTTTGTTTTCATCGATGAAATGGATATCATAAATTTTAAATTCTTTAAATTCAAAGCAATTTTGGCTTTTAAAATCCTTTAAATTTTCGCTAAGTTCTAGTTTTAAAAAATCTTTTTGGCTTAAACTTTCTTTTCTAAATTTAGCCCCAAAACGACGCAAAAATAAATTCAAAGCATCGATTTCTAATTCTTTTTTTGCAAGTTTGAGTTTTTTAGCTGTAAGGCGAAAGAAGAAAATACCTACAAACACAGCAAGGATGAGGGCTATTAAAATATCTTTTGTAAAAACAAAGGCTAAAAAGCCCACAAGTAAAGCTTCTACAACGCTTAAGAATTTTAAAATTCCTAAGCGTTTGAGTATATAAAGTCTTTTATTTTCTAAGCTTTTTAAGTCCATTAGGATTTTGCTTTTTCCATTCTTTTTCTTTGAGTTGGATCAAGGTAGCGTTTGCGAACACGCACATTTACTGGCGTAACCTCTACAAGCTCATCTTCTTCTATCCACTCTAAAGCTCTTTCAAGGCTTAATTTTCTAGGTGGTACAAGCTTGATCGCATCATCGCTTCCGCTTGCTCTTACATTGGTAAGATTTTTTCCTTTGATAGGGTTAACATCTAAGTCATTTGGACGAGAGTGTTCACCTATAATCATCCCTGTATATACTTTGGTTTGAGGCTCTATGAAAAGCACCCCGCGTTCTTGAAGGTTAAACAAAGAATACCCCAAAGCCACGCCATTTTCCATAGAGATCAAAGCACCATTGTTACGCTTTTCAACCGCACCACTGAAAGGACGGAATTCTAAAAAGCTATGATTCATCACGCCTTCGCCTTTGGTGTCGGTTAAAAATTGAGATCTAAAGCCTATAAGTCCGCGTGCAGGAATTTCAAATTCAAGTCTTGTTTGTCCATCACCTGTAGGTGCCATAGTTTTCATCTCAGCTTTTCTTTTTCCAAGTTTTTCGATCACGGTACCGCTGAATTCTTCAGGCACATCGATAACTAAATGTTCAAATGGTTCTGTTTTGATACCGTCTTCAACTTTTACGATAACTTCAGGTCTTCCCATGCAAAACTCAAAGCCTTCACGACGCATATTTTCAGCTAAAATGGTGATTTGAAGTTCGCCCCTACCGCTTACTTTAAATTTACCTTCGCCTGTACTTTCGTATTTCATCGCGATATTGGTTTTCATTTCAGCTTCTAAGCGTTCAGCGATTTTGTTTGAAGTTACATGTTTTCCTTCGGTTCCTGCTAATGGGCCATCATTTACTGAAAATACTATGCTTAAGGTTGGCTCTTCGATGTGTAAAGGATCAAGTGGCATAGGGTTGTTTGGATCCACAACGCTATCGCCCACATCTAAAGCTTCAAAACCTGCGATCGCAACGATATCGCCTGTGCCTGCTTCTTCTATGTCCATTTTTTCTAAGCCCATAAAACCGATGAGTTTCGAAATTCTACCATTTACTTTAGTGCCATCGGCTTTTGCAAGCATTACATTTTGATTTTTCTTCACAACACCGTTGAAAATTCTAGCGATTCCTATTTTACCTACGAAGTTATCATATCCTAAAGTAAAGACTTGAAGTTGTAAAGGATTTTCATTTGTACCACTTGGCGCTGGAACGCGTTCGAGTATGGTTTTAAAAAGTGGCTCCATATTGTCGCTTTCATCGTTTAGATCAAGCTTAGCATAACCATTTTTTGCTGCAGCATAAACGATAGCAAAGTCAAGTTGCTCATCGTTTGCATCTAAAGCTACAAAAAGATCAAAAATTTCGTTGATTACTCTTTCAGGATCAGCGGCTGGTTTGTCGATTTTGTTGATTACAACTATAGGTTTAAGTCCTAAAGATAGAGCTTTTTTAACCACGAATTTAGTTTGTGGCATAACACCTTCTTGTGCATCGACTAAGAGTAAAACGCCATCGATCATTTTTAAAACACGCTCTACTTCCCCGCCAAAATCGGCGTGGCCTGGAGTGTCTATGATGTTGATTTTTGTGCCTTTGTAATTGATAGCTGTATTTTTTGAAAGTATGGTGATACCGCGTTCTTTTTCTATATCGTTACTATCCATAACGCGTTCTGAAATTTGTTCTCTTTCGCTAAAAGTACCTGATTGTTTCAGTAGTTCATCTACCATAGTAGTTTTACCATGGTCAACGTGGGCTATAACTGCGATATTTCTAATATTTTCCAAGATACTCTCCAAATTTAAATTCAAAGGCAAAATTATATAGAACTTTTGCTTAATTTTTCAAAAAGTAAAAGTTGGAACGCTTCTTGCTTTTAATCTGCTTAGATATCATTTTTAAAAAGGAAGTTAAAATGTCAAAACCATTAAATGCAGAGTTTTTTATAGAGCTTGATACTCAATTAATCGACAGAAAAAGTGAAGTATTGCTTCAAGTTTTAGATCTTTTAGAAACTTTAAAATCTAATCAAAATGAAAAAATGGCAAGAATATCAAGTGAGCTTACAGAGCTTTTAGAAAATGAAGAAAATCTTGAAAAAATTATGAATGCTCAAAATTTAGAAGAGCTTTTAAATATTTTGGTTGCTTTAAATGAAGATAAGATGATCAAAGTGTATGAAAATGCTTATTTAAAAGAAAAATTTCCTCATTTAGCATCAAGTCAATTTTTAAAATAATTAAGGAAAAATCATGTCAAATTTGGCCTCAGGTAGTGATATCTTAAATCTTGCTCCAAGCAATGCTTCTAGCAAAAGCAAAGAGTATGATTTAAAGAAATCCGATAGCACAACACAAGATGATACAGAGAGTTTTTTAAATTCTTTGCTTAATTCTATCGAAGAAACAAACGAATTTTTACCTGATCATATGAAGATCAGTAAAAAAGAAGTTGTTAACGAAGCTATGGATAAACTACAAAATGGGGTTTTTGATGAAAGCGATAAGATAAGCATTTTTGAATCCGCTTCTTTTATGCAGATTCTATCTTTGCTCGATAAGTTAAAAGCAGATACAGCCGATATCAAACTTGCCAATCTTTCCACCCAGCTTTCTCAACTTATAAAAACAGAGGCTAATTTTAGTGCTTTAAAAGGTGCAAACAATCTTAGCGAGCTTTTGAGTATAGCTAAAGATTTGGGTTTGAATGTAAAAAATATCAAAGTAGATCGTTTACTAGATCTTAAGGCTACTTTTCCAAATTTGGATAAGGCGGATTTCTTTAAGGGTGCGGTGGATAATGTTTTTAAAGAGATTATAAACAACAAACTTGCTCATGTCAGTAAAAATTTAAACCAAAATTTGCAAAATTTAAATCATACTCCGCATGCTAACCTGAGTCAAAATTCTAAAAATGCAAAGTCTAAAGATGATGTTTCTTTACTTTCTCAGACTTTGAAGAATTTAGATTCTATCATTTTGGGTAAAAATGAAAAAAAAGATAAAGCCGAGATCAAAAATGATAACGATACACTAGAATTAAAAAATACTCCTAAAAATTTAGTCCAAAGTGATTCTTTAAAAGAGCTTGATCAAGAAAATTTAGCCAACAATGACAAAAAACTTCCAAATCAAGAGCTACAAAATAAAGATAAAGTCGATATCAAAAATGATAAAAATGTACTCTTGAATGAATCTTTAAAAAAAGATGATAAAGAATTTAAAAATGTGATTAAAGACAATGTGCAAGATAAAACATTGACACAAGAAAAACCACTTAGCAACAAAGAGGGTTTAAATCAAGAAACAAACAATATCAAAAACACAAAAGATCTAAATCAAATTTTGGATAAAAACACCGACTTTAATGAAGATCTTAAAGAGCAAGTGAAAAATGAAAATACAAATTTCAGCAAAACTTCCAACAAAGAAAATATAAGGGATTCTCAAAATTTGAGTTTAAATTTAAATTCAAAAGATTTTAATCTCAACAAAGATGATAAAACGAGCAATAAAGATAACACTTTAAAAGAAGTTAAACAAAATTTCACAGAACAAAAAGTCAGTTTTGAAAATTTAAACAAAGCCCAATTTGTATCCAATAAGGACAATGTAAATTTAACTCATCACTCTATGAATAAAGAAAATTACACACAAGAGCAAAGTAAAACGCAAAGTGAAAATACCGAAAGAAACCCTTTGGATGAGCTAAATTCCTTAGTGAAAGATTTAAATAAAGTTTCGCAAAACAATACTAAAAATATCACTCCTAAGGAAACTTTGCAACATTTTTCACAGGATTTAAAAGAGGCAATGGATCAATACAAAGCCCCGATTACGAAGCTTAGTATCACGCTTAATCCTCACAATCTTGGAGAAGTTGAGGTGACTTTGGTACAAAGAGGAAATAATCTTCACATCAATTTTAACTCTAACACCAATGCGATGAATTTATTTATCCAAAATCAAGCCGAATTTAAAAATTCTCTTGTAAATATGGGCTTTACAGGACTTGAAATGAATTTTAGCGATCAGGGAAAAAGGGAGCAAAATCAAAACCAAGGTAAAAACCGAAGTGGATATGGTTTTAAAGATGCTTTAGAGGGAAAAACCGAAGGTGAAAAAGTCAATCTAGAGCTTGTTTTAGCTAAGTATTTCTAAGTTGGAATACTTATTGCTTTTTTAATAAAAAGACTTAGTATAAAAAGGATTTTATAATGGCAACAACAAGTTGGAATAATAACCTTAATTGGACAAATACAAGCACTGCTGCTACCACTAGCACAAGCACTGCTTCAGATACAAGTTCAACTAGTAGTTCAGGTCTTACTTCTAATCCAAATGCAACGCTTGATAAAGATGCGTTTTTAAAACTTCTTTTGATCGAGCTTCAGCACCAAGATCCAACTGATCCTATGGATAGTGATAAAATGCTTACGCAAACTTCTCAATTGTCAGCGCTTGAAATGCAACAAAATACAAATACTACCATGCAAAAAATGGTTGAAACTATGCAATTACTTTCAAATTCTTTTAGCACAAGTATGAGTACTTCAGCTATCGGAGCTATAGGAAAGATGGCAACTGTTTCAGATAACAAAATCAAGCTTACAGGTTCAGATGAGATTATCGCACTTAAAATGTATTTGCCTGAGGATTCGGATGAAAATGGGGTTACTTTGGAAGTATATGATAGCAACAACAAGCTTGTATTTAGTGAAAAAAGTGGCGAACAATCTGTTTCTCAAGGGCTCTTTACGATGGAATGGCCAGGAAGAAATAACGATGGCGTTTATGCGGGTGATGGCGAATATACTGTTAAAATGGTTTATAACAATAAAAATGGCGAAAAAATCACTGCAAATTATGGTACTTACCCTATAGAAGGAATTGTTTTTAAAGAGGGTATTGCTTATGCAAAAATGGCGGGTCAAGAAGTTCCTTTTGATGCTATATCAGAAATCACTGATTATAAATTAAGTTCTTCTAGCAGCAGTGGAAGCAGTAGTTCAGGAGGTGACTCAAGTGGAGATTCTTCAGGATCTACAGAAGATAGCGATGAAGAAGAAAAGGCTTAAGCCATGATGACTTCATTTTATAATGGCGTTTCAGGAGTTAAAACCAATAGCTTTGGTATAGATGTTTATGCGAACAATATCGCAAATGTCAATACCACAGGCTTTAAATACTCAGATGCGCAATTTAAAGACATTTTTTATAGCACCATAACAACCCAATCCACTAACCCTGCCCAAGGAGGCTATGGAAGTGGTGCGGCTTCTTCTCAAGTCGTTTTTGAACAAGGTTCACCTGTAGCAAGTGAGGGTGAATTTGATGTGGCGCTTCAAGGAAAAGGTTTTTTTGGTGTTTTAGGAGCTGATGGAGAGACTTACTATACACGAAATGGAGCCTTTAGAAGGGACGCTGCTGGAAATTTAGTGGATTCTTATGGAAATTTTGTCTTAGGGACTATGAATCCTGCTTTTGCTGGGGTAAGTTATAGCGATAGAGTTGCAGGACTTATGGGGGATTATCTTAATACAGGAACCCCTGTAAATAATGGTTTTACCGTAAATTCAAGCGATCCTTTTAACATAGGAACAACAGGATCTCAAGGAGCGATTAAGGTTCCTGTGAATATGTATTTGCCTCCCCAAGTAACACAAAATGTAAAATGGAGTGGAAGTTTAAATACAAATACGACTACAGAAGTGGTTAAAGTCGATCTTGATCCTGCGAAATTTAATGTCCAAAAGACTGAAGATGGTAAATATGTAGTGAGTGGCAGCGTAAGCAAAGAAGATGTGTTTAGCGCTAAGGCAGGCGATAGAATACTTTTAAATTTTATCGATGATAATGGAGTAAAGACAAGCTTTGAAGCTACTTTGGATGAAAATTTGAATTTTAAAAGCAATGAGCTTGATTTAAAGGGTCTAGATCCTAATAGCGTAAAACTTGAAACAGCGCAAATTTCAACAGAGCAACAAAAGGCTAATAAAGATATATTAGAATCCCCTGTTTATAATGCAGACGGAAGCAAAAGTACTCTTAGGGTGACACTTGAGAGGGTTTTACCTCAAGAGGGTGATAATATACAATATAAAGCTATCGCGCAAATTTATGATTCTAATGGCGAAGCAGTGGGCGAGCCAACAGAGGGAAGTATGGTTTTTGATAAAAATGGAGCCTTGCTTCAAAACAATATCACAAGTATTGCAAATCCAAATGGCGGAACTATCAATATAGACTTAGGCACTCCTTATGATGCCAATAAGCCAGGTTCAGGCTATAGTGGAATTTATATCAAAGAAGGGGTTGCAAAAAATGTTGTAACACAGCAAGATGGTATAGCTGAAGGGTTTTTTGAGCAATACAATATCTCTGATGATGGTAGTATAGTTGCGCAATTTAGCAATGGTAAAAATGCCATAGTAGGAAAACTTGCTTTATATAATTTCATCAACGAGCAAGGATTAGCTGCTATGGGTGATAATATTTTTGCTGCAACGGCAAATAGCGGAGATGCTAGTTTTATCATGAAAAATGGGGAAGTTGTCAATACGGCTACATTTAAAGGTGGATTTTTAGAGCAATCTAATGTGGATTTAAGTGTAGAATTATCCAATCTTATCGTAACCCAAAAAGCTTTTGATGCAAGCTCTAAAAGTATCACTACAAGCGATCAAATGATACAAAAGGCTATCAATATGAAAAGATAATTCTTAAGAATTATCTTTTTCTAATTTTTCAAAAATAGTTTTAATTTCTTCTATATCACTTTCATTATAATGATAGCTTGATTTAATGAAGTCTAGTTGCTGTCCTTTTTCAAGATATAAAATCTTTTCACAATCTTTTAAATTTATATGATGTTTTAGCTCAGACTCGGTATTTGTTTTAGGATAAAATTTTAAAAAATTATCCTCTCCGATATTTTCAGCTTTTATATATATTTTTACATTATAAACCATTTCATCTAGAAAATTTAGCTTGGTATCGGTATGATATTTTAATTTTACTAATTCTTTATACAAAATACTGAGTTGATTATATTTTTCTATAACATCACGATAAAGATCTGAAAATTTCTCTTCTATAATATTGGATTTTACAGCTTTTTGTAGTTTGATAATTTTAACTTGATTTTTAATTAAATAACTATAATAATTTTGCATTTTATTTATAGTTTCATCAAGTTTGCTTTTGACTTTAAGACTGAGGTTTTTAAGATCGGTATAGTCTGTATCTGAGTTATTATTTATAGACATTATTGGGGAGATTAAAATATTGTTTTTAGAGCTTAAGTTGTTTGCTATAACAAGATTTTTTCTTGGATATAGAGTGTTATCTGTCAATAAGTTGTAAATATAAATATTTTCTGCTTCTATTTTTCCACCTATGCAGTTTTCAACAAAAACATTTTTAGCTATAACGCTTCCGCGTTCTAGGTTTTTTATATAAACAGTATCGGCCTTTAAAGTTCCTTTGTGCATTGCTATAAAAATATCTTGTGCAAAAATTTCGCTTTTTGCATGGGTTGTGCCTTTAATGCTAATATTTTTTCCATAAAGTTTTGTCGCACCAACGCTGCCGTTTATTTTTACATTTGAAGCTTGAACATTGACAATGCCTGATTTGATTGCATCGTCGCTTATGTCAAAATGAGTGATTTCTAGGTTTATATCTTCATCGGTATTTGTTTTAATCGAACCGGTTGTTTTAAGTCCTATTTGCGATAGTTTTAAATTATTTATAATGCTATATCCTATATGATCTTTATTTAAAAATCCATAATTTGCACTAAAGTATTTAATCCTATCTTTTGATTCTTCTGTGTAAATGCTTTCGTTTTTGATAACAAAAGGATTGTTTAAAAAATCTATAGGATCCAAACGGAGCATTTCCCCTCTTAGATTTCTTCCTTCTTTGCCAAGAACTCTGTAAATATATTCGAAAAGTAATTCATTTTTTTCAACGGGTTTGCAGTAGATTCCTTCATCATAGCTGTTGTTTTCGTTAAAACATTCTTCGTTGATGTTTCTATGATAGATAATTTCATCTTTTTTGTGCTCAACTTTATCCACACCTTTGGCAATATCAAGCTCTAGTTCTCTAAGGGATGGATTTTGTTGTATGGATAAGATAAAATCATCAATTGCATTAAATAAATTTTTATCAAGTCTTAGGATTAAGAATTTTTGTCTAATCATTGCATTATAAATACTTTGTATGATGTCAAATTTTAGATCAGGATAGTATTTGAAATTTTCTAAGAAATGAATATGTGCTTTTAGATAGGTTAAATTTAAATTAGATTTGAGTTTTACTATAAAAGAATTTGTTTGGTTTTTTGGATAAATTTCTATAAGAAATTTTTGCACCATGGTATCATAGTTTTTTGTGAAAAAATCATCTGCATAAAATAAATCAAAGTCTTCTCTTTCGTAAGTTTTTGTTTTTGCAGGTTTTGTGTTGGAGCATAAAAGCTTGATATCTATAATTTTAAAATCAAGAATCTGCTTTGTATGAGCTTGTTCGTATTTTAAGCTTTCAAAAGGGTTATAAGTCTCTAGGGTCTTTGTTTGAAAATTCACTTATTTATTCCCTCTCTTTTGCAAAATTGTGGTTTTCGATTATTTTCTCAAAGATATGATTTAACTGTTTGCAGTTTTGATCTAAATCACAATCATCTAAGTGCACTAGAATTTGATTGCATTTTTCACATTTTAAAGCATTTTCTTTATAGGTAAGTTCTTGATGTATTGTCTGTGGAACCTCATGTGAGTGCAAGAAACAATTGCAAACATAATTATAAGTCTTTTCGTTGCTTAGATCTTGCTTGATGGATTTTAATTTTATATACTGCCCTAGATTGTAATGAACTTCTTGAAGATGCATTGCCTTGTTTGTATACTCAGCTATCCATAAATCTTCATTTGCAAAATGTTCTAAAATCCAATTTTTGGTTAGCAAGGAAAGTTCTTGTGATATCTTTACAAGATCGTCTGAATGCTCTAAAAGCTCCTTTGTTTTTTTTAATAAAATTTGGTGTGATTTTCTATGTTCTTCAATCAATGGAAAATCAATATTTTCCATGAATTTTTCTTCATCTCTAAAGTGAATTTTTATATATTGAAACAACTTTGCAAGAATTTGTTTTAGTTCATCTTTATGTAATTCGTTATTGTCTTGAACTTTTAGCGCCAAGTCGTTTGCAAGGCTGGTTATTTTAAAAATAAGCTCGTGTTGTTCATCCAATTGCATATTTTTAATACTAAAATCTCTACTCCATGTGATAGCTTCCATAATTTTTCCTTATTTTAATAATATTTATTTGGGATTATATTTGTTTAGAAAATTGTTTAAAAAATTTAATTTTATAAATAAATATTTAGCATATAATAAATATTTAGTATATGGAATTGTATACAAAATTTGTTAATCTGTTCATGTTTGAATAAAATTAATTGTCATAAATCAAGACTTTTTAAGTCTAGTATGATATAATTTTCATCGCCTTTTCTTAGACCTGTGCAATGCTATTTTTAAGCACCGCTTCAGGGTGGGAACACAGCAGAGCACTTGATTGTAGTGTGTGCCGCAGCCATCTGGGAAAGGGTTTTTTCATTCAAGCTTACTTTTTTATATCCCAAATCTTTTTATCTTTTGTGTAGAATTTCAATATTTTATAAAAAAATATTTTTATAACTTTGTTGCAATTATTAAATAAAAATTTAATGAACTTGATATAAGAAGTGATGTTATAAGTAGCTATAGTATTAAAGAAAATAAAGTATTATCAAAAAATTCCATAGATAAAAATTGTTTTGTGATTTTGAATATATCAAAGCTTTAAAAGCTTTGATAAGTTTTATTCTATAAATCCGCTTGCAATGACTTTATCATCATCGTAAAATACTGCCATTTGTCCACTCGCTAAGCCATAAACACTCTCTTTTAAAGAAATGCTTGCGCTTTTATCATCACTTATAATGACTTTGCATGGGGTGGATTTTGATCTATAGCGGATTTTTACTTCGCAATCAAGCTCTTTTGCATCGATGAAAAGATTGATATTTTTGAGTTTAAATTCATTGATTTTTAATTCTTCTTTGGTGCCAACGATGATTTGATTTTGTTTAGGATTGATCTTTAAAACAAAATGTGGTTCGTGAGCCCCGCGCACTTCAAAACCGCGTCTTTTGCCTATGGTGTAGTGCATATAGCCTTCGTGTTTTCCTACAACCTTACCGCTACTATCTAGCACTTCTCCTGGAATTTTAGTATCCATAAATTGATCTAAAACTTGCACATAAGTATCTTCAACAAAGCAAATTTCAGAACTTTCTTTTTGAGTTGCAAATGATTTTAAAACTTCTATGGTAGAAGCAAATTTTTTCACATCTTCTTTTTTCATTTCCCCTAATGGAAAGATGAGGTATTTTAAAGCTTCTTTGTCCGCACTGGCTAAAAAATAGCTTTGATCCTTGCTTTCATCAACAGCTGTGCGGATAAGATTGTTTTCAAGTCTTGCATAATGTCCTGTAGCAAGCTTTTCACAGCCTAAACTTTTAGCAAATTCTAAGAGTTTTCCAAGCTTAATAAAGCGATTGCATAAAGCACAAGGATTAGGCGTTTTGCCTTCTTTGTAAGTATCTACAAAAGGCATATAAACTTTATTTTTAAAATCTTCTTGTAAATCTAAAATATGATAGGGAATTTGTAAGAAGTTTGCAACTTTTTCTACTTTTTTGATATTTTCTTCGTGATAATTAGGTTTGCCATGAAGTTTCATATAGCAGCCTATAACTTCATGTCCTGCATTTTTGAGTTTATAAGCAGTGACTGTGCTATCGACCCCACCACTCATAGCGACTAGAATTTTCATTAGAGTTCCTTTAAAGTATTGATTATATAATCTAAATCGTCAGTGATTTCATACTTTAACTCGTCTCCTTTGGAAATGACTTCAAGTTTTAGCAAAGAATTTCTGACGAACTCATCAAAGCCTTGCCAAAATTCACTCCCAAACAAGATAATAGGAACATTTTTTTTAAATCCAAGTTGTTTTAGTGTAAGCACTTCACACAATTCATCAAGTGTTCCAAAGCCGCCTGGGAAAATCACAAAAGCTAGACTCTTTTCAATAAGAGCCATTTTGCGTATGGCTAAGCTCTCAAAAGTTATATTATATTCTACAAAATCGTTTAATTTTTGCTCAAAAGGCAAAAGTATATTAAAACCCACTGATTTTATAGAATCGATATTGTTTTTGCATTTGGCAGCGCCTGCATTAGCTGCACACATAATGCCCCCACCTCCGCCACTAATGACGCAAAAGCCATTTTCTACACATAAATTGGCTAATTTTTTAGCCTCTTGATAATAAAAACTATCTTCTTTTAATCTTGCAGAACCAAAAAAAGTTATGGCGTTTTTGAGGTTTGGTATATTAACAAATTTTTCTAAATCTTGGCTTATTTTAGTATCCATTTTATAACCTTTAGATCAAAGTAAAATTCATTCTAGCTAAAAATTTATAATAAGTTCTTTATGCGGGTTTTAATCATTCTAGAAAAGGTGGATCTAATTTGATTGGTTTAAATATGGGTAAAATTGATCAAAGCCCTTTTTTTGGGTTAAAAGGGCTTTTGGGTTTATCTTAATTGCTCTAATCTTTCTTTTTTAGAGCCAATTTCTGTGATTTGAACACCGAAGTTTCCATCGACGATTACCACTTCGCCATAAGCGATTCTTTTATCGCCGATCAATACTTCAAGTGGATCATTTGCAAGTTGATTAAGCTCCACTACTGAGCCTATATCCATGGTTAAAACATCTTTTAAGAGCATTTTTTTATTGCCTATTCTTACGCGCACAGGCAAACGCACATCCATGATAAGATTGATATTTTTAAGCTCTTCGCTTATCTCAAATGCTTTACTTTCGGTGTTTGCGCCAGATTGTGCATTAGCATCATCTGCAGGCTTACCGCTTAAGATATTATGAAGAGCTTGATCCATGATTAAAGAAATTTGCTCGTTTAAGTCTTCTATCTTAACATCAAAGAAATAAAGTTTTGTAAAATCTTTAAAATCAACATTTTCTGCTACAAAATCACAAGAGCTGATCTCAAAATCCATTTTTGGTATATCTTTTTGTGCGCCCAAAGTGGTAGAAAAAGCTGAAATGATATTTTGAATCGCTTCTTTAGCAGCATCCATTTCATCAGGGCCTAATTGATCGTTTTTGGAAATTTCTTCCTCACCCATCATCCATTCACCAATAGCACTCATAAGCACAGCACCTGCTAATATGCCTATTTTTCCTCCATTTTTTATGTTAAAGGTTGCATAAACAAGAGGGGGTTTGAGTGTGTCTTGAGATGAAACATCAAATTCTTTATATTCGCTAAATTCTGCGCTTTTTCCTGTAAGTCCTTCTATAGTGCTTGTACATTCGTTTGTAAATAATTTTAAAAATTCATTGATCATATTTCTTCATCCTCCGTATCTTCAGGCTCATCATAAACGCTAGCTTTTGCCTTTCGCTCTTCTTCATATCTTTCTAGAATTTCTTTAATCTCATCTTTATCAGTGCGTATAAGCTCAAGAATTTTGATGGATTTTCTAAAGCGATGTAAGCCAATTTGTGCCAAGAATACATCTTTTTTATCTATACTTACTATAGCTTTATCATCAGCTTCTCTGTCTAGTCTTAAGATATCACCTTGTTTGAGCTCTAAAAATTCATGAACATTGATAAGGGTTTTTCCTAAAATCGCTTCATAAACTACTTCAGCGCGACCGATGAGGGTTTTAAGCTCTTTGTTACGCGATTTTTTAGCTGAAGTTTCACCCATCATAATATCGCGATTTGCTAAACGGCTTAAGATACTTTCTAGATGTACAACAGGATAGCAAATATTTACCATGCCGCTTGAATTCCCTATGATGATTTCCATTACCACCATGATAACGATTTCGTTTTGTGATACGATTTGCACAACATTGGGACTTGACTCTTTAGCTTCTATACTAGGGTAAATTTCAGTTACTGTAGCCCAGCTTTCTTTAAGTCTTTGCATGATGATACGCAAAATCGAATCGAGCAAATTAAGCTCTATATCGGTAAGCTCTCGTGAAGCTTCGTAGCTATCGCCTTGACCCCCTAAAAGCCTATCTATCATAGGGAAAGCAATACTTGGGTTAATCTCTAAAACGCAATTTCCATCAAGAGGTTTTACGGAAAAGACGTTGAAGCTTGTAGGGCTTGGTAGGGACATCAAAAACTCACCATAAGTCATTTGATCCACCGAGTGAAGTTTGGTTTCAACAATACTTCTCATCATAGATGAAATTTGAGAAGCTAAATTTCTTGCTAGTTTGTCGTGTATGCCTTTGATTGTTCTAAGCTGTTCTTTAGATACCCTATTTGGACGCTTAAAGTCATATACGACTATATTTCTTTCATCTTTTCCATCTTTTGAATCAGAGGCTGTAGGTGTATCAGTATTATCATCGACAACTTCAAGTAGAGCGTCAATTTCTTCTTGGGAGAGTATTTCTGCCATTACACTAGCCTTTCTCTAAGTTTTTTTAAAAGTTTTTTATGAATTTGTGAAATTCTACTTTCGCTAATCTCTAAAATTTCACTGATCTCCTTAAGGCTGAGTTCTTCATAATAATAAAGTTGGATAATGAGTTGATCGCGTTCTTTAAGATCTTCTAATACTTCATGAATTTTTTCTAAAAGTTGTTCTTTTTCTAATTTTTCTAAAGTATCATCTTCATTATAAAGCTCTAATTGATCATCGATCGGTAGGGTATAGCTAATAGCATGTGCGGTGCGCACTTCTTTAATCTTTTCTACATCCAAATTAAGCTTTTGAGCTAGATATTCATCATCAGGCTCTTCTTCGTGCTCTCTAAAATATTCATCGATTAAGATATCAATATCTTTAATAATTTTACGGTTGTTACGACTCATTACGTCCAAAGAACGCAAAAAATCAAGCATAGCGCCATTAACACGCTTTCTAGCAAATCCCCAAAAACTATCATTTTGTTCTTTATCGTAGCGGCGTGAAAGCTTGATCATCTCTTCAACACCAATGCTGATAAGATCGTTTACATCGATACTAGAAGGCAAGCGCTCTTTTAACCTAAAAGCCATCGCACGAAGCGCAGGCATATAAGATAAAACCAGCTGATCTTGTTCATCTTTTATCATTTGAGCATAAGCTTTAGGCGGCTCTTTTTGCATTTTTGCGTCTTTCTTTTGATTCGTTTTTCTTAAGCTCTTCTCTTTCTTCGTTAAGCTTTTCTAAGATTATATCCATTTTCTTTTCACGAATGACTAAATCGTTTATGATATTATTGCTAGTCTTTTCATAATCATGTTTATTAAAAATTCGTCCGCTGATTTTTTTGATATCGATAAAATTCATAATAGCAATATGTATAAAAACATAAAACATAAAAGTAATAAAACATGTAAAAATCAAAATATCAAAAGCTTCTTCTATGCTAATAATACTAAAAGCTAATCCTATAAAAAATCCGCAAACGGTAAAAAATGCTACATAATTCTCAGGTCTCATAATATCTTCTCTTTATTGCTTAGAATCGTTCGATGATTTTCCTAAAGAAATTTGAAAAACTTCGACTTGTGACATTATCAAGCACTTTCCGTTCCAATCTATACAAAAGCTTGGAAGCTAGGGCTTTAAGTTCATCACTTGAAGCAGAATTTTCATCTGTAAATAGGGTGCGTTTTTTAATACTACTACTTACATCTTTTGAGGCACTTAAGTGTCCTAAAAATTCTAAATTTAAACGATTTTTTATATTTGCATCAGCAACTTTTTTAATATTTTCAAAAACCTTCAAAGCCTCATTTTCATTCTTTACAACATTAAACAGCATCAATAAATTTTCTTTTGTCTTAGAAGTAGTTTTAATGGTTGCATATGCATCGGTAATCGCAGCAGGATCGGGAACGGTTACTACTACAACTTCATCTGACATTTCTAAGAAATTCAGTATATTTCCTCCTATTCCCGCACCTGTATCAATGATAAGAAAATCAAGCTCATCTAAAATGCTTGCTTGGTTTAAAAATCTTTCATAAATATTTTTATCATTGTATTTTAAAATTTCATCGCCGCTTTCACCAGGGATGAGCCATAGATTAGGTTTTACTTCGATTAAAATATCTTCTAAAGAGCATTCTCCGCGCAAAACATGTAAAAGATTCTTTTGAATACGAACATTTAAAATAACATCAAGATTTGCCAAACCAATATCTGCATCAAAAAGTCCTACTTTATACCCATGATTGGCCAGTACATTTGCCAAATTTGCACTGATAGTACTTTTACCTACCCCACCTTTTCCGCTTGTAATCGCTATAAAATGAGTATTTTGTGATTTTTTGGTTCCATTTTGGCTCATAAGGCTACGGAGTTTATTGGCTTGATTATTCATTATCTTTTCCTTTGTTAAAACCTTCTAAGATACAGCGAACTAAAAAATCACTATTAGCTACTTCTATATCATCAGGAACTTCTTGTCCTATAGAGAAAAAACTTAGTGGGATATTAGTTTCGTAAATCAAAGAAAAAATATTTCCAAAGACTTTGGTTTCATCAAATTTGGTGATGATGAGGGTATCGATATTTAAAAATGAAAAATTTTTGTAAATTTCCATCAAATCTTCATGTTTGGTATTAGCAGAAACAACTAGATTAACATCGATTTCAGCATTTGAATGCATGAGGAATTCTTTTGTTTTAGCAAGTTTGTTTTGATCGTATTGTGAATTTCCTATGGTATCGACTAAAATTACTTCGCAATTGTTAAGACTTCTAATCGCTTCATCTAAATCTTTTGGTTCTATGCTATCGATGATAGGAAGTTTCATCATTTTTGCATATTGGAAAAGTTGCTCTACAGCACCAATTCTATAAGTGTCTAAGGTGATTATACCTGTTTTATAGCGTTTATCTCCATAAGCATAACGAAAAGCTAGCTTTGCTAGAGTTGTGGTTTTTCCAACTCCTGTTGGGCCTACAAGCATCATGATTTTTTGTTTTTTAATTTCGCTTTCTACTCTACAAGGCAAAATATTTCTCAAAAGAGAATAAAAATATCTTTGCACAGCGTCTTTGTTTGTTTTCATAGCTGCAGGCATATTTTCTATAGTGGCTTTCATGATGGCTTCTAAATGCTTTTCAAGCATGCCGCTTTCTTTAGCTTTTTTGTAAATGGTTGCAAATTCAGGTGGGATGATAAGATTGTTACGAGCTTCTGCTTTTTCATCCCACATCATATCTGCGAGTAAATCGATTTTATCATTGAGTTTGTTGATTTGTTTTTCAAAATTCTCTATTTTTTTGTTGTAGTTTGGATTGGGCGCATAATTATCCACTAAAGGGGTATTAGTTACTTTTGAAATTTCATTGCTTACTTCACTTAAGCGCTCTTTAAAATCATTAAAGCCCATGGTGGGATTAGGATTGATTTTGCTTTGTGGAAAGCCTTGGTAATTAGTATCGTTAGTTTTGGTTTTTGCTAAATTTGCTCTAGTATTTGAAAAATCAAGGATAACATCTTCATCTTCATTATTTTTTGGTATTGAAGTATTGACTTTTTCTTCAAGATTTTGTTTTTCTATAGTTTTGGCAATGGGTTTTTTAGAGGGTAGGGATTTTCCCATTTTTTTCAAATGCTCTTCATAGTCACTCTCTTCTATAGCAACCATTACTTCATAAAGAGCGCTACGGTTAAGTGTTTTGGGACGAATTTGCTTGTTGGTGATAATTAAAGCTTTGTCACCATAATCCTCTTTCACTTTTGGGATAATTTGCTCTGTATCTTCTACAGTGAAGGTATGGATAAGTTGTCCCATTTACAATCCTTTTGTTAAGCCCAAGGGCAAAATTACACTTATTCTTTGATTAGCCCCTGTATGAGGCACCATGCACCCCTCATCGCACTTGACTTTTTGAGAAAAATATAAAAGATCCAAATCAAGTGTTCTAGGAGCGTTTTTGAAAGTTCTTTTTCGCTTGAATTTAAGCTCATAAAAAAGCAAAACTTTCAAAAAAGCTCTTGCGTGTAGATTTGTTTGCATAAGCATTGTTGCATTGGTGAAGTCTTTTTGAGCTTTAAATCCAAAAGCTTCATTGATTAAAAATGGAGATGTGGCTAGAATTTTAAACCTTTTATCTTCCATCATCACGCGAAAAAGCTTATCAAATCTTTTTTTTTCAGGCTCTATATTGCTCCCTAGGCCTACTAGAGCAAGATATTTAAATCCTTTTTTCTTTTGGCTAAAATAAGGAAAAAAACGGCTTGTTTCAAGTCGTCTTGCTCCTTTTATTTTTAGCATTTTTAATTTTGAGCCCCAGCTTGCATTTGTTGCGCTTGTACGGCACGCAAGTTTTTTACTTGCTCGCAAATTTGAATAACACCCATTAAAGCTAAATGATAGCCAAAAGGTCCAAAACCTACAATAGATCCAGAACATACAGGAGCTATAAGGCTTTTTTGACGAAATTCTTCTCTGCGGTATACATTGCTAATGTGTACCTCTATCGTAGGTAAAGCCACTGCAGAAATCGCATCGCGGATGGCTACTGAAGTGTGAGTATAGCCTGCAGCATTGATGATTATACCATCTACTGTGCCAAGACATTCTTGAATTTTATCAACGATTTCACCTTCAAAATTGCTTTGAAAAAAATCTAATTCAACATTATTTTGAGAAGCTGCTATTTTCATTTGAGCATGAATATCTTCCATTTTCATCGCGCCATAAATTCCAATTTCTCTTACGCCTAGCATATTGATATTTGGACCTTGGATGACCATTATTTTCATAATTTTGCCTTAAAATTTTTATTTTTAACCTTTTATTATAGCATTTTAAAATAAATTTTCGCTACAATGTGCTTTTATTCAAGGAAAAAGAATGTATATAATCAGTGCAAAATATATCTTTTTATGCGATGAGCAATTTAGTATTTTAGAAAATAAAGCCTTTGTTTTTGAAGATAAGATTTTAGAATTAGGCGAATTAGAAGAATTAAAAAAACGATACCCAAAAGCTAAGTTTATAAAAACAAGTCCTAATTGTGTTATTTTGCCCGCTTTTATCAATCCACACACGCATTTAGAATTCAGTGCAAATTCAACTACTTTGCATTTTGGAGAGTTTTTAACTTGGCTTAAAAGTGTGATTCAATCTCGTTCTATGCTTAATGAGCAAGCCAAAGAGGAGCTTATATTAAAAAACATTCAAAAAATGCAAAAAAGTGGTATAGGCACCATAGGTGAAATTTCAAGCTTTGGCAGCGATTTAAAACCTTGTGTTAGAGCAAGTCAAAATGGAATGCGTGTTGTATTTTTTAATGAAATTTTAGGCATAAATGAAGCTCAAATTCAAGACAAAAAACAAGAGTTTTTAACAAGATTTGAAAATTCTTTAAAATTTAAAGATGAGTTTTTTATACCTGCTATTTCTGTGCATTCTGCTTATTCGACTCATCCCGAACTTGCAAAATTTGCAATTAATCTTGCTAAAAAGCAAAAGTTGCTAATCAGTACGCATTTTTTAGAAAGTAAGGCTGAAAATGCTTGGCTTAAAGAGGTAAAAGGAGGGTTTAAAGAATGGTTTAAAAACTTTACACCAAATCCTAAGCCGCTTTATAAACCTAGCGAATTTATCCAATTATTTAAAGGCATTAGAACACTTTTTACTCATTGTGTGTATTTAAAAGAAATGGATTTGCTTGATAAAAATTTACATTCTATCACTCATTGTGCTTTTTCAAACCGTCTTTTAAGTCAAAAAACATTTGATTTAAAAAAAGCTTTAAAAAGCGGCTTAAATATCCATTTGGGTACAGATGGTTTAAGTTCTAATATTTCTTTATCGATTTTAGATGAGATGCGCGCTAATTTGCTTGTGCATGCTAATTTTGATTTGTTAAAATTGGCTCCTAAGCTTTTGCAAATGGCAACGCTTTATCCGGCCAAAGCTTTGAATTTAAATTTAGGTGAAATCAAGCAAGGAAAAATAGCTGATTTTAGTGTGTTTGAGTTAGGAGAATGTGACAAGGAGCAAGCGCCATTGCAATTTATTTTAAACGCTAAAGAAGTGCAAAAATTATTTATAAAAGGAAAAGAATGCAAATTTTAAAATCATTTTTTAGGGGTTTAGGTAGTGTGATAAAATTTATCAATACCTATTTTAAAACTTTTGTTTTGTTGTTGATCGTAGTTTGGTTTTTGACACCAAGCTCAAACTCAAACTCATCTTATGCAAATTTAGAACGCATTGATTTAAAGGGCGAGATACTAGATAGCTCAGAAGTTTTGGAAAAAATTATCAATGCTAAAAATAATGACAATATCAAAGGTGTACTTTTTGTGATAGATTCTCCTGGGGGTGCTTTTGCGCCGAGCATGGAGCTAGCTTTGGCTATTAAAGATTTAAAGGCTAAAAAGCCTGTTGTAACTTATGCAAGCGGAACTATGGCGAGCGGGAGCTATTTGGCCGGATCAGGAGCGAGTAAAATTTTGGCAAATCCTGCTAGTTTTATAGGATCTATAGGTGTGATTATGCAGGGTGCTGATTTGAGTGAGTTGGCTAAGAAAATAGGGATCAAAGAACAAACTATACAAGCGGGAGAATTTAAAAGCGCAGGAACTTTTACAAGACCTTGGAGCGAGGAAGAGAGAGAATTTTTGCAGAATTTAATCAATGGAAGTTATGATCTTTTTTCAGAATTTGTAGCCAAAGAGCGCAATTTAGAATTAGACAAAAGAAATGATTGGGCAAATGCAAGGGTATTTTTAGCACACAATGCAAAAAAATTGGGACTTATTGATGAGTTGAGTAATTATGAAAATGCAAAAAAAGAGCTTCAAGAGCTTGCCAAAGTTTCAAATCCTATCTGGAAAGAAGAAGATAGAATCGATAGATTTTTAAATCGTTTAGAGGGGCAAAGTTCTAATTTTTTAAGCAAGATAATGAGCGATGCTATGCTCAGACTGAATGCTAAATTTTTTAGAATTAAAATAATTCTAAAAAATTTTTATATTTTATAAGAGAAAAAGTATCTTATTCGTTTAACTTTTATAACATTTTTATGAAATAATTATTTGTATTTTAGTTATAAGGAGTATGCACAATGAAAAAAAATATAGTCTTTTTTGAGGTTAGAGGTGGTAGCGATAAGGGTGAAGATGGCTACAGAAAAGATACTATGCCTATGGTAAACGCCTTAAAAGCTAAAGGTTGGAATGCTGAGGTGATTTTTTTTGAAGTAGGCAAAAAGGATGAAATTTATAACTATGTAAAAGAAAATTTTGATGGTTATGTTTCGCGTATCAATCCTGGCAATCTTAAAGAGGAAAATGAGTATTTTGATATGTTAAGAAAACTTTGCCAAGAAGGTCTTGTAGGTATGCCTCATCCTGATGCTATGATAGGTTATGGCGCAAAAGATGCTTTAACAAAACTTGCAGATACAGATCTTGTGCCAAGCGATACTTATGCATACTATGATATTAAAACATTTAAAGAAAATTTTCCAAAAAGTTTGGCCAAGGGAGAAAGAGTTTTGAAACAAAACCGTGGTTCTACAGGTGAGGGAATTTGGCGTGTGAGTGTAGAGGGTGAAGTAAAAGGAGATGTTTTACCTTTAGATACTAAAATCAAATGTACCGAGGCAAAAGACAATCATGTAGAGCACAGAGAATTGGGCGAATTTATGGATTTTTGTGAGCAATACATTATAGGCGATAATGGTATGCTTGTGGATATGACTTTTTTACCGCGCATTAAAGAAGGAGAGATAAGACTTTTAATGCTTTATAATACTCCTGTAAATGTAGTCCATAAAAAACCAGCCGAAGATGCTGATGCTTTTTCTGCTACACTTTTTAGTGGGGCACAATATCGCTATGATAAACCTGAAGATTGGCAAAATTTGGTAGATATGTTTTTAGGAGAACTTCCTAAAGTACGTGCAAAATTAGGCAATTATGATTTGCCACTTATTTGGACAGCTGATTTTATTTTAGATAATGATGAAAAAGGCAATGATAAGTATGTTTTAGGTGAGATAAATTGTTCTTGTGTAGGCTTTACTTCACACTTAGAACTTGCTGATGAGGTTGCTCAAAATATCATCAATATCGCAAGTAAGGCAAAAAACTAATTTTTAAAATTTATGCCCATTTTTGTTTTGCAAAATGGGCTATTTTATCTTTTAGAATAAAGTATTTATTTGATTAAATCTATAACAGAATGAGTTTTTATTCTGTTATAGATAGGATTGTTTTTAAAGAGATTCAGAATGTTTTTTGTGAAATCGTATCGCTGTTTTGCATTTTTTGCATTTAAATTTAGCGCCTTTTAATTGTATTTTTTGATGAATTCCATAAGGCACATCGTGAATTTGTCCAACGCATTCGCAAATATAAAAATACAAAGCGCTTTCGTCATCTTTTTCTTTTTTTACTTCTTCAAAACTTACTTCACTGTCATCTTCAGAGGATAGGGAAGAGCGTCTGTATTGTTCTACTTTCATATCTTCATAAAGTATATGTTCTAAGAGCCATTTTTTAGAAACCGTGTAAAGTTTTTCTTTTAAATCATTGGTTGATTTTATATTTTTAATGAGGTCTATCATAGATTGGATGATTTCTTTATGTATCTTTTTATGCTCTTCTAAACCCGGATATCCTATAAGCTTCATATATTTTTCTTCATCATTAAAATGATCTTTCATATAGTTGAAAAAATCAGCCAATAGAGCTTTGATATCATCTTTATACACAGGTCGATCAAACATAAACTCAACCTTGCCTGCTAGCTCAAAAAGTTTTTTGTGCTGTTCGTCAATCTTGGCATTATGAACGCTATAATTATCATCCCACTTTGGAAACATCATTATTCCTTTTTTCAGTTTTGATTTCGCTTTTTACATAAAATAAATTTTTCTGACATTTTTTACATCTAAGTTGTTTTTTATGACAAATAATACTAAGATGCTCCGTATACGAAAGAATATGGTTTGTTCTGCAAGGACAAGAATAAATAAAATCATATTCTTTTTTAACCTGAGGGGGTGTTGGGTTTGGATTGTTTTCGTATTGTTTTTCTTCTTGTGGCTCTTCTTGTTGAAGTTTTTCTAGCTCTTCTTCTTGTTTGGCCAATAATTGCTCTGAAAGCCAATTTCCTATCATAACATCATGATGTAAAATGTGCTCTAGTAGCCATTCAGACATTATAGTATAAAGTTTTTCTTTTAAATCGTTTGTAGTTTTTATGTTTTGGATAAGATGCGACATATCGTGGATAATATTTTTATGCATTATTTTGTGTTCATTTAAATAAGGATAAGAAATTTCTTGCATATACTCTTCTTCATTGCCAAAATGTTCTTTCATATAACTAAAGAGTTCGGTAAGAATTTCCTTAAGCTCATCACGCTGAACGAATTTATAAACAGCGTTTTCAATTTTTGCAGCCAATTCAAAAAGTTTTTGGTGTTGTGCGTCTATTTTTTCATCATTTATGCTGTATTTCTCATCCCAAGAAGGAATTAATTTATCCAAAGTTTTCTCCAAATAAATTTAAGTATTTGCATATTTTGATATCGCGCTATGTTATCGTATTTTATATTAAATAAAAATTAAAATATATGCATAATTAAATAGGAGATAAATATTCTTATTTTATTATAAGGATATAAAAAGTCTTTAATAAAATGGTTTGTATTTTTTAGTTCTAGCAGGGCGCTAGAACTAAAATATCAATAAACAATAATATGTGCAATTTGAGGTCCGTGAACACCAAAAACAGTGATCAATTCTATATCTGCTGTTCTTGAAGGACCTGCGATAAATAAAATATTTGTAGGCAAAATTTCATTTTCTGTTTTTACCAAATTCAAAGCTTCGCTAAGGCTTTTTACTATGTCTTCTTTTTTTAGCAGCACTATGCAAAGCTTAGGAGCAAGACTTAGCATTCTAGGTTGTCCTTTACTTGAAGGTATCAAAGCAACGCCATGAGAGCTTACCCCAGCTCTTGCATGGATTACGGAAAAATCGCTATGAAAAACTTCATGTCTTAAATTTTCAATTTCCTTATCAAAGCAAATTTTTTCTTCTGCTTGAATTTTATTTAAATCCAAACCCAAATCAGTGCCATATATCATTTTTTTGTAGTTGTATTTCGTGATAATTTCATTGATTTTTTCTTCTAGGGTTTCTTTGGTAGCGTTTTCGACAATATATTTATTATCACTCATTTTTTGTTTCATTTCAGCTAAGGCATCTTCTTTTGTTTGAATATGCTCTACAGGATCTATACTGGCTTGATAAGTAAAATCTTTTGCTTCATAAGCTTCATTGAGTGCTGATAAAATTTTTTCTTTGCTTTTTTTAGAAATTTCATTGATTTTACTCATAAATTACCCCTTCCATAGCCTGAATTTCTTTATATAGATCTTTCTTGATTTGAGGCAATTCTTTAAAAGCATACCATTTTTTAATCACCGGTAAAGCTCCTGATAAATTTTGTACAAACCAATTAAAATAATGCGCTTTTGAAAGTGCAAAACTCCATCTTTCACCTTTTGTTGCTGCTTTTTTGAATTGTTTGAATGCAAAGGCTTCCATTGCGTTATGATGGATATTTTTTGCACCCATAGGTGGATTTTCTCCTTGTCCTATTTTATCGCATCTTAGTTTTCTAATCAGATCAGCTAAAGGAATTTGCACCGGACAAACTTCTGAGCAGCGTCCACAAAGCGAGCAGAAATTTAAAATATCGCCCGTGTGATCTATACCAAAAATATTTGGACTGATTACTTCACCAATAGGTCCTGGATAGGTGGTTTGATATGCGTGCCCTCCGATTTGATCATAAACAGGGCAAAAATTCATACAAGCCCCACATCGAATACAACGCAAAGCTTCATAATAATCTTTATGAGCTAGCATTTTGGTTCTATTGTGATCAAATAAGATCACATGCACTTCTTTTGGGCCGTCTAAATCTCCATTTTTGCGCGGGCCTGTGATGATATTATTATAAGTAGGTATAAATTGTCCTGTAGCTGAAGGAGTAAGTAAAGAAACCATAGTCGCTGCATCTTCAAAGCTTTCCATAACTTTTTCTACGCCACAAAGTGCGATGTGAATATCGGGTGCTGTGGTGCACATTCTACCATTTCCCTCATTTTCTATAAGCCAAAAAGCTCCTTCTCTTGACATGGCAAAATTTACTCCACTAAGTCCTAACTTTAAACCCTCAAAGTCTTTTCTTAAGTGATCTCTTGCTATGGCGTTTAAGCTTTCAGGTTCGTCATTTTCTAATTTTGCGCCGAGTTTGTCTTTAAAAATTTGACCTATTTCATGGCGATTTCTATGGATAGCAGGAACAACTATGTGCAAAGGAGGTTCTTCATTGAGTTGTAAAATAAGCTCTCCAAGATCGGTTTCTATGGCTTTTAAACCTTTTTTTTCTAAATAATGATTTAAGCCTATTTCCTCACTCGCCATCGACTTGCCTTTTAAAAGCTTGGTGATGTTTTTTTCACGCATAATCTCATAGACTATTTCACAAGCATCTTCATCGCTACTTGCCCAATGTACTTGTATGCCATTTTTTGTAGCGTTTTTTTCAAATTCCAAAAGTCTATCTTTTAAGCTCATTAAGGCGTTGTTTTTAGCTTGTTTTGCTTTAGCTCTTAATCCTTGCCAATCCTTAAATCTTGCATCGATGACCCCGAGTCTATTTTTTTGCAAAGTATGCATAGCAGTCATCAAATTTTCACGCATTTGAATGTCGTTTAATTTAATATGAACAATTTCTTCGTGTGGAATTTTTTGACTCATAATCTTTCTCCTTCCAAACGCTTAAATAAAAATTCATACAAGTGTATGCCTTTGACATCTAAACCCATTCTACGCATGGTTCCATCTATGTTTAAAAGACAGCCTCCATCTCCACTGATGAGGTATTTTACTCCTGTATTTTGTATATCTTTAATCTTATTTCTTACCATAGCATTTGAAATTTCAGGCTCTTTTACAGAAAAAGTTCCTCCAAAACCGCAACATTCTTCTTCGTATTGTAATTCTATAAGTTCAACATTTTTAAGTTTTCTAATGAGGTTTTTACTTGCTTGTATGCTTTTTTGAACTCTTAAAGCATGGCAATTAGAATGCCAAGTCACTTTAATAGGCTCTCCTTTATCTTCATAATTTACATTTAAAACTTCATCAAGATATTGTGAAAGCTCTATAACACGGGAGCTAAAATCTTTCACTCTAGAAAATTCGGGCCTATCCTTGAAAAGCTCCTTGTAATCGTGACTCATCATACCTGCGCAAGATCCACTAGGTACAACGATAGGATAATCTTTATCAAATAAATCTACATTGTATAAGGCTATTTCGCGACTTTCATTAAAATATCCTGAATTAAAAGAGGGTTGAGCACAACAGGTTTGATTTTTTTTAAAAATAACTTCCACTCCTTCTCGGCGCAAAAGTTTAATGCCATTAAGAACGCTTTCTTGCATAGCAGCAGTTCCTAAGCATGTGGCGTAAAAATACACCTTCTTCATCTTTTCTCCTTGATTTTAAGAGATTTAATATAAACAATTATTCTAGCTTTAGAAAAATAAAATCAAAATTAAATCAATAATAAAAATATTTTCAAAATTTTTTCATTTAAAACTTACTTAAACTTGCAAGAATAAGTCTTGCAAGTTTGTTTTTATTTGGCTACTACTTCTGGAATGATTCCTGGTAAAAAGAATGCAATAATGCAAGTCCAAATTCCTATTAAAACAATCAAAGCTATAGAATATTTGAGTGTGAATTTGAAAAGATCAGATTCTTTACCTACAAGTCCAACGGCTGCACAAGCAATAGCTATGCTTTGAGGACTGATCATTTTTCCTACTACCCCACCTACAGAGTTTGCTGCTAAAAATAAAGCTTCACTAACACCCAATTTTTGCGCACTTACTTGTTGTAGGGTTCCAAAAAGTAAATTAGCACTTGTATCCGATCCTGTTAAGAAAACGCCAATCCAACCTATAATAGGTGAAAAGAATGCAAATGCATCTCCTGTATGAGCAAAAGCAAGTCCTAAGGTAGTACTCATGCCACTATTTTTAGAAATAAAAGCAAAGGCTACAACTAAACCTATAGTAAGACAAGGGATGGCCATTTCTTTTAGGGTAGCCCAAAAACATTCAGCAGCATCTTCAGCTTTTATTCTTAAAATAGCTATAGTTAAAAAAGCTGCGAGTAAAATCGCAGTTCCTGCTTGAGCTACAGTTTTACCATTGATAAGATCGATTCCAAGTCCTAAAGAAAGAGGTTTAGCTTCACCTATGCCCGTGATAGAAGGACTTAAAATACCACTTGTAAGATTGCTAAATTGTAAAGTAATGCTTGTATAGCTTAAAAAACCACCTTTATCAAAGATAGCTTTAAACCAAGGTTGAGTCCAAATGATAATACAAACTATAAGTAGGATAAAAGGCGTCCAAGCTTTTAAAACTTCGCCCAATTTTAGAGTGTTATTCTCGCTAAAATGAGTTTCTCCATCTAATCTAAAAATATTTTTTGGTTTCCAAAATTTTAAAAAGATAGTTGTAACTGCTAAAGACACAATAGCTGAAATGATATCAGGAAGTTCGGCTCCTAAGTGATTCGAGCTCCAAAATTGTGTCGCTGTAAAGCTTAATGCTGCAACCAAAATGGCAGGAAAAGTTTCTTTTATCCCTTTAAAACCGTCCATTAAAAATACTATGAAAAAAGGTATGGTAAGGCTAAGTGGAACAAGCATTCTACCCACCATAGCAGACACAGAATGAGCTTCAATTCCTACTAAATTTGCCATAGCGATGATAGGAATTCCCACAGCACCAAAAGCAACAGGCGCGGTGTTTGCTATAAGACAAAGCCCTGCTGCTTGCAAAGGACGCAAACCAAGTCCTACTAAAAGAGCTGCTGTGATAGCTACTGGACCACCAAAACCTATAGCTCCTTCTAAGAAAGAGCCAAAACAAAAACCTATCAAAATCACTTGAATTCGGTGATCAGGAGTGATGCTCATCACGCTTTTTTTAATGGTTTCAAAGGAACCTGATTTAATAGAAAGTTTATAGAGAAAAATGGCCGCAATAATAATCCAAGCTATAGGCCACATACCATTTGTAAAGCCTTGTACAAAACTAGCACCTACTAAATTCCAAGGCATATCATAAACAAATAAAGCAATAACGCTTGCCAAAATTACAGTTAAAAAACCTGCTTGATAACCCTTTAGTTTGAAAAATACTAAACAAACCAAAAAGCAAAGAATGGGTAAAAAAGCAAATAAGGCACTGAGCCAAATGCTATTGAATGGATCATAAATTTGTTGCCACATAGTGTTTTTTCTCCTTTATTTTTATTTTCATTTAAAGTTTCTTCATTCTAACAAATTCTTAAAATATATATAGTAAAATTAAAATTTAGAGAAAATTATAAAGCCTCTATGCAGTATTTTGTGCAATTTGGTAACATATAAAAGATGAAAATATATAAATAAAAAATAAAAATGAAATTATAATAAAATCGAATTTTAATGTTTTAATTCATCAAAACCAAGATTTTTTATTTTAATTTTTTAAAAAAGTTTTCATTATATAATAAATAGGCTTTTTGGATAAAAATTAAAAGTGACATTTTTTTAAGTATTTAATAATATAAATTTCAGTATAATTTCAAGCTTTTTACAGTTTAAATTTTTCATTATTTTTTATAAGGTTTAATTTAATGTATTTAAAATGTTTTTATTTCTTTTTTGTGCGAATTTTTAACTTTTATAAAGAAGGGTTTAAAAATCTTACCCTTGGAAAAACTTTATGGAAAATCATTCTTATAAAACTTTTTATAATGCTTGTTATACTTAAACTTTTTGTTTTTGATGTAAATTTCAATTCTATCTTTAAAAATGATAGCGAAAAAAGTAATTTTGTCATAGAAAATCTTATCAAGGAGAAACAATGAGCGAACTTAGCAGTGTAGATTGGTCAAGAGCGCAGTTTGCATTAACCGCGCTTTATCATTTTTTATTTGTGCCTTTGACTTTGGGCTTGTCTTTTATTATTGCCATTATGGAAACTATTTATGTAAAAACAGGCAATGAAAGATGGAAAAAAATCACTAAATTCTGGCTTTCTTTATTTGCTATCAATTTTGCCATTGGTGTAGCTACGGGCATTATTATGGAGTTTGAATTTGGAACCAACTGGGCAAATTATAGCTGGTTTGTGGGCGATATTTTTGGTGCTCCTTTGGCAGTTGAAGGCATAATGGCATTTTTCTTAGAGGCTACCTTTTTTGCTGTTATGTTTTTTGGCTGGGATAAGGTTTCTAAGAAATTCCATCTCATCTCAACTTGGTGTGTGGCTATAGGTAGTAATTTATCGGCGTTTTGGATTTTGGTTGCAAATGGTTGGATGCAATACCCTGTGGGAATGCAATTTAATCCCGATACAGCAAGAAATGAAATGCAAAGTTTTTTTGAAGTCGCATTTTCTCCTGTAGCAATTTCTAAATTTTTACATACTATAGGTAGTGGTTATGTGATTTCTGCTTTGTTTGTGATGGGAATTTCGGCTTGGTTTATATTAAAAGGGCGTCATATTATCGAAGCTAAGAAAAGTTTAGTTGTCGGTGCAAGTTTTGGGCTTGTTTGTTCGGTTTTCTTATTTTTTAGTGGGGATGAGAGTGCTTATCGTGTTACCCAAACACAACCTATGAAACTTGCTGCTATGGAAGGGGTTTATCAAGGTGAACACCGTGCAGGACTTGTTCCTTTTGGAATTTTAAATCCTAAGAAAACTATAGATAATAATGAAAGTGTGTTTTTATTTGATATTACCATACCTTATGCTTTATCTATATTGGGAAATCGCGATCCTCATTCTTTTGTGCCAGGTATCGAGGATTTAGTGTATGGAAATGAGGATAAGGGTATAGAATCCATGCAAGAGCGTATCGATAAAGGAAAAATCGCTATACAAGCTTTAAAAGATTATAAATTGGCTAAAGAAAATAATGATGAAGCAGCCATGGCAACTCATAAAAGTATTTTAGAGGAGAATTTTAAAGATTTTGGTTACGGTTATTTAGAAAAACCAACAGATGCTATTCCGCCTGTGGCTTTAACTTTTTATAGTTTTCACATCATGGTAGCACTTGGAAGTTTATTTTTCTTACTTTTTATCGCAACGCTTTATCTTACTATGGCAAATGATATCGAGAAATTTAGAAAAATTCTTTGGCTTTGTTTATTGTGTATTCCTTTAGGATATATTGCAGCAGAGGCAGGATGGATAGTTGCTGAAGTGGGTAGACAGCCTTGGGCTATACAAGATTTAATGACAGTAGATATAGCAGCAACTGAACTTGGAAAGGTTAATGTCCAAATTTCATTTTGGATTTTTGCAGTTTTATTTACTGCGCTTTTGATTGCAGAGATTAAAATCATGCTTACTCAAATCAAAAAAGGTTTTGATGTGCATGCAGGACATAGTACTCTTATGGGTAAAGGAGAAAAATAATGTTTTTCGGTTTAGAGCTTGAGGGACTACAAATTTATTGGTGGGTGATTTTAAGTTTACTGGGCGGACTTTTGGTTTTTATGTTTTTTGTTCAAGGGGGTCAAACCTTAATCGATGAATTAAGTTCTGATGAACTTGAAAAAACAATGCTTGTAAACTCACTAGGTCGTAAATGGGAGCTTGGTTTTACTACTCTTGTACTTTTTGGTGGTGCTGCTTTTGCTGCTTTTCCACTTTTTTACAGTACAAGTTTTGGTGGAGCTTATTGGGCTTGGCTTTGTATTTTATTTTGCTTTATTTTGCAAGCTGTTGCTTATGAGTATCGTAAAAAAGAAAACAATGTCTATGGCTCTAAAACTTATGAAATTTTTCTTAAAATCAATGGTTATTTAGGAGTATTTTTAATTGGGGTTGCAATAAGCAGTTTTTTTAGTGGATCGCAGTTTATTTTAAATGAACACAATTTTGTTTCTTGGCAAAATCCTTTGCGTGGCTTGGAGCTTTTGTTTAATCCTTTTAACTATCTTTTGGGTATTGCTTTAGTGTTTTTATCTAGAATTTTAGGCGCTGCTTATTTTATGAATAATATCAAAGATGAAAATATCAAAGCAAAAGCTGTTAAAAAACTTAGTATAAACAGTATTTTATTTTTGCCTTTTTTCTTAGGGTTTTTAGCGTGGATTTTCACAAAAGAAGGTTTTATGGTAGATAGAGGTATTGTGAGTATGGCTGGAAATGTATATTTATACAATTTTTTAGATAATATTCTTTTTGCTATTTTATTTATCATTGGGGTTGTAATTGTGCTTTTGGGTATGGTGCAAGGATCAAAAGGATGCTCTAAAACGATTTTCACCTTAGGAATTGGATCGGTTTTGACTGTTTTTGCTTTATTTTTGAGCATAGGACTTGGATCAAGCGCTTTTTATCCTTCGCTTAGCGATTTGCAAAGCTCTTTAACTATACACAATGCGAGTTCGAGTTATTATACTCTTAGTGTAATGGCTTATGTATCTTTACTTATACCTTTTGTTTTGGCTTATATTATTTATGTTTGGAATGCGATGGATAAGGTAAAAATCACTCGTGAAGAAATGAAAGACAGTGAACACTTATATTAATCAAGGAGAGAAAATGCTACATGCTTTGTTTTTATTGGTTTGGCCTTTAGTGATTTATGTAAGCTATAAATTTATCATGCTTAATATCAATCAATTAGAAAAAGATAACAAACTATAAAGTTCTTAAAGATTTAACCGATTTAGGATTAAATCTTTTCAAAATATTGCAATTTGCCCATATTTATATTATGGGCATTTTTATCATAAATCTTTCAAAAGTGTAATCTCTTTACGATTTTGTTGAATAAAACCTTCTTTTTGCATTGTTTTTAAAATTCGTGAAATAACTTCCCTAGTACTACCTAAATGTAAAGCTATTTCTTCATGAGTGAAAGTGATTTTTCCTTCTTTTGCATTTTCTTTAAGAAACATTTTAACCCTGTGATGAAGAGGAGTAAAAAGGGTTTGTTCTAAAATATTGATCAAAGAATTAAAGCGTTTAGCGATAAGATTAAGAGTGTAATTTGCTATCAAAGGATATTTATCTTTTAATTGAGAATATATTTTTACAGGAACAACTAAAATTTGAGTATCATCAAAACTTTCTAGGGTGAGATTGTAAGATATAGTTTCAAAGATGCAATGAGAACAAATGACACATTCTTCATTTTGCTTCAGTTTAAAAACAGTGATTTCTTTAGCATTTTGACCTAGGATAAATGCACGAAATCCTCCCTTTAAAACTATCACAAATCCTAAACAATCATCTAAAATCGTGTTTTTGTTAAACTCTTTAAAGTATGATTTCTCTACCATATCTTCAAAGTCTTTGTTTTCAAGATTGTAGTTTTTAAAATATTCTTTTAAAATTTTTTCCTTATCCAAGATAGACTACCTTTACGAATTTAATTTTTATTGTATCTTTTTTAGATTAATTATCTTTAGTGACTTTTATCACTGACAATAAAATTTTTTTTATTTATACTTTGATCAAAACATACAAAAAGGAGAAGAAATGAGTAAAGTAGAAAGAACAGTAAGAATAATTTTAGCATTGGTTATCTTTGGTGTGGGAGTTTACTATACATCTTGGTGGGCTTTGATAGGATTCATTCCTTTGCTTACAGGTATTTTTGGCGTATGTCCTATAAGGGTTTGGACAGGAAAACAAGCTTGTCCTCTAGGAGTTTGTCCTATCTCTAAAAAGAAAGATTAATCTTTTAAAGCCAAATTTACAGCATCAAGGGCGTGGATTAAGGCTGTATCAAAAATTGGAATACTTGTATCCTCTTGAGAGATTAACAATCCAATCTCTGTGCAGCCTAAAACTATACCTTGAGCACCTTCATCCTTTAGTTTTTGGATAATTTTTAAATATTTTCTTTTAGAAATTTCTTTAATCTTTCCTTTGCAAAGTTCATTAAAGATGATATCACTTAGTTCTTGCATATCGTTTTGATTTGGAGTAATTGTTTTTATATTTTCTTCTTTTAATACATTTTTATAAAAATCTTCCATCATAGTATATTGAGTGCCTAGTAAACCTATGGTATGTATATTTTGTTGTTTTAGAATTTTGGCTACACTTTGAGCAATGTGAACGAGAGGAATTTTTGTATTTTTTTGAATTTGATGAAAAATTTTATGCATGGTGTTGGTGGCAATAAGTATAAAATCAGCTCCGCCAAGTTCTAGTTTTTTAGCACACTCTCCTAAAATTTGTGCAGCTTTTTCCCACTCGCCATTTTTTTGAAAATTTGCTATTTCTTCAAAATTGACACTATAGAGTAAAATTTTTGCAGAATTTAAATTGCCAAGTTGTTTGTTAATGGCTTCATTTATAGTTTTATAGTAAGTGATGGTGCTTTCAAAACTCATTCCACCTATAATACCTATCGTTTTCATTGTTATATCCTTGTAATTTTTTATATATATTTTAAGAATAAATTATACAATTTTATATTAATAGTTTTATTTTTTAATTAAAATATAAAAATAAGTTCTATATTTTTATCTTATTCAGAAAAAATTTATATAATTTTATCAATCTAATTGCCAATTGATAGGATTTTTTCCTAAGTTTCTTAAAATTTCATTAGCTTTTGAAAAATGTTTGCAACCCAAAAAGCCTGTTCTTGCTAATGGACTAGGGTGCGCTGCTTCTAAAATAAAATGTTTGTTTGTATCGATTAAAGCTTTTTTGGATTTTGCATAATTTCCCCAAAGCATAAAAATAAGTCCTGATTTTTCAAGACTGAGTTTTGATATCACCGCATCACTAAATTCTTGCCAACCCCATGAACTATGGCTCGCAGGCTTTCCTGCTTCAACGCTAAGGATGGAATTTAAAAGCAAAATTCCTTGTTTTGCCCAAGAGCTTAAATCTCCGCTTTTAGAGGGTTCTATATCAAGATCCGTTTTTAATTCTTTATAGATATTTAAAAGACTGGGTGGAATTTTAACCCCATAAGGTACAGAAAAACTAAGTCCCATGGCTTGATTAGGTTGATGATAAGGATCTTGTCCTAAAAGTACAATTTTAAGCTCATCTAAAGGAGTGAGATTAAAAGCATTGAAAGTTAAATTTGCTGGCGGATAGATAATGGCATTATTGTTTAAGGCTTGTATATAGCGTTTTTTAATTTCTAAAAAATAATTCTTGTTAAATTCTTCTTTTAAAAATTCTTTCCAATCGTCATTTATTTTGATATCTTCGATATTTATAGTGATTTTTTCCATGATAAAACTTTCTAAAATATTAAGTTAAAGGTATATTTTATCAAACAAGCTAATAAAAATATATTAATTTTTGCTGAAATAAATAAAATTAATTAATAAATAAAAATTAAATATATATAAAGGAATATTATCTTAAAAAGTCCATTTTATCATATTTTTAAAGAATTAATATTGTTAATCAATTATTAACTAAAATTGCAATATGATTATACTGTTACGAGTGCAAGTGATAAGCTTGTGCGAAAAATTAAAATAAGAAAGGTTTTAAATGGGAACAAGAAAAGAACACGATTTTATCGGGGAATTAGAAATTTCTGATGAGGTTTATTATGGGGTGCAAACCTTTAGAGCAGTAGAAAATTTTAATATTTCACACGAGAGATTAAAAGACTTTCCTCGTTTTGTTAGAGCTTTAGCAAGGGTTAAAAAAGCAGCCGCTATGGCAAATTACGAGTTAGGCCTTTTAGATAAAAATATCCAAGACGCTATTATTAAGGCTTGTGACAAAATTTTAGAGGGCGGATATTATGATCAATTTGTAGTCGATATGATACAAGGTGGAGCTGGAACAAGTACAAATATGAACGCTAATGAAGTTATAGCTAATATAGGGCTTGAGCTTATGGGACACAAAAAGGGCGAGTATCAATACCTTCATCCAAACGATCATGTTAATTTAAGCCAAAGTACAAATGATGCTTATCCTACCGCTTTACACCTTGCTTTACATGATTATTTAAGTGATCTGGCAAAAGCTATGGAACACCTTAAAAAAGCTTACGAAAGAAAAGCTGAGGAATTTAAAGATGTGCTCAAAATGGGTAGAACTCAGCTTCAAGATGCTGTGCCTATGACTTTAGGTCGTGAGTTTAAAACTTTTGCTGTAATGATAGGAGAAGATATACAAAGAGTTCTAGAAGCTAGAAAATTGATTTTAGAAATCAATTTAGGGGGAACGGCTATAGGAACAGGTATTAATTCTCATCCTGATTATCCAAAAATAGTAGAAGGAAAAATAAGGGAAGTGACCGGCTTTGAATACACCGTAGCAGAGGATCTTATCGAAGCAACTCAAGATACAGGTGCTTATGTCCAAATTTCAGGTGTTTTAAAACGCGTTGCAACAAAACTTTCTAAAGTATGTAATGACTTAAGACTTTTAAGCAGTGGTCCAAAATGCGGTCTTAATGAAATTAATTTACCAAAAATGCAACCAGGCAGTTCTATTATGCCAGGTAAAGTAAATCCTGTTATCCCTGAGGTTGTAAATCAAGTTTGTTATGCTGTAATTGGAGCGGATGTGACTGTTACTTTTGCAAGCGAGGGCGGACAATTACAACTTAATGTTTTTGAACCTGTGATCGCATATAGTTTATTTAATTCTATTGTTATGCTTGAAAAAGCAATGTATACCTTAGCAGATAAATGTATCGATGGTATTAGCGCTAATGAAAAAATTTGTTCTGACTTTGTTTATAACTCAGTAGGAATCGTAACTGCTTTAAATCCTTACATAGGCTATGAAAATTCAGCAAGTATTGCTAAAGAGGCGATGAGCACAGGCAAAAGAGTAGCTGATATTGCGCTCGAAAGAGGACTTTTAAGTAAGGAGCAAATCGATGAAATTCTAACTCCTGCAAATATGTTAAATCCACATATGGAAGCTAAAAAATAGTATAAAGGCTAAACCATGGATATAATGATAATTTTGCAAATAATCGTTCTCCTTGGAGCAATTTTTATAGGAATTCGCCTAGGAGGTATAGCTATAGGCTATGCAGGTGGACTTGGTGTTGTTGTATTAGGACTTGTTTTAGGGATGAAACCAGGAAATATTCCTTGGGATGTAATCTTAATCATAGCTGCAGCCATTGCAGCTATTTCTGCGATGCAACAAGCAGGTGGGCTTGATTATATGGTAAGGGTTACGGAAAAAATTTTAAGATCTAAGCCTAGATTTATTAATTATCTTGCTCCAGCTTGTGGATGGTTGCTTACCATCTTAGCAGGAACAGGAAATGCTGTATTTTCTTTAATGCCTGTTGTAGTTGATGTAGCAAAGTCTCAAAATATTAAACCAAGCGCCCCGCTTTCGTTGATGGTTGTATCCTCACAGATCGGTATTACTGCATCTCCTGTAAGTGCAGCTGTGGTTTATATGAGTGGGGTTTTAGAGCCACTAGGATGGAATTATCCAACTTTAATCGGAATTTGGATAAGTACTACTTTTATAGCTTGTATGATAACAGCTTTTATAGTAAGCTTGATCACACCTATGGATTTAAGTAAAGATGCAGTTTATCAAGAACGCTTAAAAGCAGGTCTTGTTAAAGATGCAGGCGCTATCTTACATAGTGAAGATAAACCAGGCGCTAAGCTTTCGGTAGGAATTTTTCTTATCACTGTTTTAGCGGTTGTATTTTACGCAACTGCGATTTCAAGCAATATTAAATGGATTGATCCGGTTGTAGTTCCAAGAGATGCGGCTATCATGAGCTTTTTGCTTACCGCGGCAACTTTGATTACTTGGCTTTGTAAGGTTGAACCAAGCAAAATTCTTGATACAAGCGTATTTAAAAGTGGTATGACTGCCTGTGTTTGTGTTTTTGGTGTAGCATGGCTTGGAAACACTTTTGTTGCAGGACATGAAGCTTCTATTAAAGAAGTGGCAGGTGAATGGGTAAAACAAACCCCAGCTATGCTTGCGGTGGCTTTTTTCTTTGCAAGTATGCTTTTATATTCTCAAGCGGCAACTGCAAAGGCTATTGTGCCTGTAATTGTTACTGCTTTAGGAATTAGTGCAGCAAATCCGCAGGATTCTTATATGCTTGTAGCTTGTTTTGCAGCGGTTTCAGCGCTTTTTGTACTTCCAACTTATCCTACCTTATTAGGCGCTGTACAAATGGATGATACAGGTACTACTAGAATTGGAAAATTTATTTTCAATCACTCTTTCTTTATACCAGGAGTTTTAGCTATCGCAATTGCTGTAGCTTTAGGTTTCGTAATCGCTCCTATGCTAATATAATAGCCCTTTTTGGGCTATTACTAATTTTATGATATATTAAATTATAATTTTTATCTTTGGAATTGTAATGAGATATAAAACCATTATTTTTTTTATTTTTAGCTATGATTTTTTCTGCATGTTCTACTCATCAGGAAAAAAATGTATTTTATCAGCAAAATTTATTCTCTCAAACTTGTAATCAACAGTTTTTTCAAGAAGAACAGGATAAAATCAATCAAAATGATGATGTGATTTTTACAGGCTTAAATACGGGCTATATTGCAAGAGATTGCAAGGATTTTAACTTAAGTAATTCTATTTTTGATAAGGTTGAAGATTCTTATAAATACGATGTGGATTTGCAAAGTTTGACCCAAAAAAGCACAAGAGCGCTTACATCTACTTTGATAAATGAGGGTATCAATGATTATCAAGGTGCTTGGTATGAAAGAACTATGCTTAATGTTTACAAGGGTTTAAATTTTATGAGTTTGGGGGATTTTGTTAATGCTAGGGTGGAATTTAACCGTGCATTGATGAGGCAAGAAAAAGCAAAAGAGTATTTTGCTTCTGAAATTAAAAAGGCATATCAAGAGGCTAGTGAGGAAAAAAGTTTAAAACAAAATATCGATAACAATATAAAAATTGTTTCAAAACAGTATGAAAATCTTTTTAAAGATTTTAATGCGCAAAAGGATTATACCAATCCTTATGTGACTTATATTTCATCTATATTTTTCTTTATGGATTATGATTATAAAAAAGCAGCAGATTTGCTTAAAGAAGTTTATGTGCTGAATTTAAATAAAGAAATAGAAAAAGAATTTAAGATCTTTGATCAATATTCAAGCAGTTTAAATCCAAAAAAATTAAAAAAGTATATTTTTATAATATATGAAAATGGATTAAGTCCCGCTTTGGATGAATTTAATTTAACTTTGCCATTTATCTTTGATGATTATATTACGACTGCTAGTGTTGCTTTACCTATTTTAAAAAAGCGTAATGCTTCTTATGATTATTTAAATATCGCAAATAATCATCAAAAATTTATAAGCTCTAATGTTTTTGATTTTGATCAAATTGTTGCGAGTGAATTTAAGGCAAATTTGACTTCAACCATCATCAAATCTTTAATTTCAAGTATTGTGAAAACAAGTTTAAATGTGACTGCGGCTAAAAATGATGAGAGTGGAATTTTAAGTCTTGCTACAAATATTTTTAGCATTGCAACCACAAGAAGTGATTTAAGATTTTGGAATTTTTTACCTAAAAATATCCAAGTTTTAATGATTGAAAACGATGGATTAGTGCAAATTTATGATGATAAAAATCAAAGAATTTATTCTAGTGAATTAGATACTAATAAAAATGTATTGATTATGGTGCGTTCTTTTAGTTCTCAATTTCCCGCTAGAATTTACAAAATTGAAAATTAAAAGGGTATAATTACAAAAAAGGAGGAAATAATGAAAAAAAATATTTTTATAATTTTTAGTGCGTTTTTTGCGGTATTTTTTACAGCTTGTGGGGCGCCTGTTTATACGGATGGTTACGCAACTCAAAAAAAACAAGGCAATGCTTTAACCCTAGGACTTGATAGAGAAGATTTTGAAAAAACTGCTCAAATTATGATAGATAGTATGTTAAGCGATCCTGCTTTTGCTAACATTCAGCCAGGTCAAAGAAAGGTTATTGCTATAGGTAAAATTATCAATGATACCCCTCAACGCATTGATACAGATAAACTCATCAGCAAGATCACCATAGCACTTAGAAAGTCGGGTAAATTTGTTTTAACAACAGCTGTTGCAGCGGGTGGGGCTAGAGATGAAATGAGTGAAGCAGTAAGAGAATTAAGAGATAATGATGAATTTAATCAAAACACCATTGCCAGCAAAGGAACTTTGGTTGCACCTGATTTTTCAATCAGTGGTAAGATCCGTCAAGATAATGTCAAGCTTAAAAATGGAGATATACAAGCAGAGTATTTCTTTTATCTAAGCGTTACGGATTTAAATTCAGGACTTGCTTATTGGGAAGATGAAAGAACGATTGATAAAACAGGTTCAAGCAAATCGGTAACTTGGTAATGAAAAAAATCTTTTTATTTTTAACTATCTTGAGTTTTGTATGGGCTCAAGATGATGTTATTATTTATGATTATGTTCCATTAGAGGATGTTAATTTAAGTTCTTTAGATTCTGTTCAAAGTCTTAAAACTTTGCCCCATCAAAGAAGTAAATTTCAAAAAGTAGTGCAAGGAAATGGAACAGGTGAAAGTAAAGAAGAAGCTTTAAATAATGCTTTAATCGATGCTTTGTCACAATTTAAGGGAGTTTCTAGTGTCAATTTAAGACAAGAAATTCAAAGTATTGATTTAAATTTCTCTCATTTGGGACAAATTTCACAAAAATCTAAAAGCATTCTTCAAAATGTAAGCAAGGGTCGCATCGATACTTACAAAGTAGATAAAATTGACCAAAATGGAACACTTTGGCAAGTTGAAATTTCGGCTTTTAAATCTTTGTATCAAAGCGATAATAAACCCAAATTAGTAATTTTAAATGATAAAAATAAAGAAGAAAAATATTTAAAAAGAGCTTTATATGATGCTTTTTCACGGGATGAGAATTTCACTCTTTTAGAAAGAGAGCATGATTTTAAAGATGAGAATAAGATTATAAAAAGTGAAGATAGCTCTAGTGAAGAAATCCATAAGCTAGGTAATGTTTTGGGCGCTGATTATATTTTAGAATTTGAGATTTTAGATATTACTCAAACAAAACAAAGCAAGATAAGCTATCAAAATAATACAAAAGCAAGTATAAATATAGCCTATAAGCTTATATTTTATCCTACAAGAGAGCTTGTTTTTTCTAAAACTTTCAATACAACTTTTACCTTATCAGGCGATAGTAAAAAAGAGCAAAAAAACTGGGAAAACATTGCTCTATTTATGCAAAGAGAAATGGAAAAATCACTATTTTTTAATACTTTAGAAGAAGATAGTAAGCAAGAAGGGAAAGAAAAAACTTATAAACTTCATGAAAATGGCGGGGTTAATCTTGGCTTTTAAACTGCTTTAGGGTTTGGTTCCAAACTCTAAAGTCTTTCTTAAATTCATCAAATATTAAAGAAAATTTTTGTAAAATTAAAACTTTTCTAGCCATTAAAGCTTTCAAATCCGAATTTCGGTGCTTTGTGGTACTTACCAAATTATTAAGGAAAAAGCAATGTATGCTATTATTAAACACAGCGGAAAGCAGTATAAAGTTAGCGTTGGCGATGAGTTAAAGCTAGATCACTTTGAAGCTGAAAGCAAAGCAAGTATTGAAGTAAGCGAAGTTCTTGCTATCAATGATAAAGAATTAAAGGTAGGTGCGCCTTTCGTAGCAGGTGCAAAAGTTGTTTTGGAAGTGATTAATCACGGAAAAGATAAAAAAGTTGTGATTTATAAAAAAAGACGCAGAAAAGATTCTAAACTTAAACGCGGTTTTAGAAGACAATTCACTCGCGTTGTAGTAAAAGATATCAAAGCTTAAGGAGTAAAGAATGGCACACAAGAAAGGTCAGGGTTCAACTCAAAATAACCGCGATTCTATAGGTCGCCGCCTAGGTGTTAAAAAATTTGGTGGTGAATTTGTTAGAGCAGGAAATATCATCATTCGTCAAAGAGGAACTGCAACTCATGCAGGAAATAATGTAGGTATGGGAAAAGATCACACTATCTTTGCTTTAATTGATGGTTTTGTGAAATTTGAAAGAAAAGACAAAGACAGAAAAAAAGTTTCTGTATATCCTGCATAAGTTTTTAGGGCGTTTTTACGCCTTAGAAACTTTAAATTTATAAATTTAACTTCTTTTTATTCTAATTTAGCTTTATAAATTTAAAATCAAAGGCAATTATAATGTTTATTGATAGTGTTAAGATTACTTTAGCTTCTGGCGATGGCGGCAAGGGTGCGGTGAGTTTTCGTCGTGAAAAGCATGTTCCTCTTGGTGGGCCTGATGGTGGCGATGGAGGAAATGGTGGCGATATCATTTTTGTTTGCGATAACAATACACATACACTTGTAAATTTCAAAGGCAAAAGAGAGCTTCGTGCACAAAATGGTGCAGGTGGAATGGGACGCAACAAAAATGGAAAAAAAGGTGAAAATTTAGAACTTATTGTCCCTGAGGGAACTCAAGTTATCGATGTGCAAACCAATGAAGTTTTATTAGATCTTACAAAAGAGGGACAAAGAGAACTTTTTCTAAAAGGTGGCAAAGGAGGGCTTGGGAATACGCACTTTAAGCACGCCACTAACCAACGCCCTGATTATGCACAGCCAGGTATTAAAGGCGAAAGTCGCTTAGTAAGACTTGAGCTTAAACTTATCGCTGATGTAGGGCTTGTAGGCTTTCCAAATGTGGGAAAATCCACCCTTATAAGTGTAGTTTCAAATGCTAAGCCTGAAATCGCAAATTATGAATTTACCACGCTCACGCCAAAACTAGGGCTTGTAGATGTGGATGAGTATAATTCTTTTGTGATGGCTGATATTCCAGGGATTATCGAAGGTGCAAGTGGGGGCAAAGGCTTAGGACTTGCATTTTTAAAACATATTGAACGCACGAGTTTTTTACTTTTTGTACTAGATCCTATGAGAGAAATGCCCCTAAAAGAGCAATTTATAGTGCTAAGAAATGAGCTTGAGAAATTTTCAAATGAGCTTTTTGGGCGTGAGTTTGGCATAATGGTTTCAAAAAGTGATAGTGTGAATTTGGGTGAAGATTTTGCCGAACAGATTGCTTTAAATATAAAAGATTTAGAAGATTATCTTAAAGAAAACAATAATCCACAAAGTTTTTTAATCAAAGTATCAAGCCTTGAAAAAACAGGGCTTAAAGAGCTTAAATTTATGCTTTTAGAGGAGATTAAAAAATTAAGAGAAAAGCGTGAAAAAAGGTGATAAGATAATCACTTTTTAGATATTTGTTTAAAATTTGATTTATTCATCGCTATATCTAGCTAGTTTTTAGGTATTTACGGTAAAAATATTTTAATATAAAATCAAATTTTTAGTTTTTTAATTTCATTTTCAAGAACACTATAAGGCGTTAAGCCTATGAATTTTTCATCCATTTTACTTTCTTTAAAAAAGCTAAGTACAGGTACTCCATATATTTCTCCAACCGCACCCGAGAGATATTTGGCTGCTTTTTTTTCATAAAACAAAGCCAGATGTGATAAACCCTTTTCATCCGCCCAAGTTTTAGCGTCCTTTGCGTCTTTAGCATCACCTAAAACCACAAAAATATTAAAATCATAATTTTTAGCTAAATCTTGCAAAATAGGAATTTGTTCTTTACAAACCCCGCAATCTTTAGTGAAAAATACTAATGCAAAATTTTGTGTTTGCTTGTCTAGTTTTAAACTTTTTTCAAAACCATTATAAGAAAAATTATAAATTTTATCACTATTTAAAGCTTTGAAATTTTCTCCGCTATCGCAAGCTATAAAAAATAAAGCTACAATTAAAGCAAAGAGATAAGTTTGGATTCGAAAGTTTCCCATGGTTTTTCTCCTAAAATTCTTTCTTTTATAATCCCATCTTTAAGTATGATGGTGGTTGGAGTTGCAAATACAGCGTAGCGATCATTGGTGATTTTAAGATCATCGGTTAAAACTTTGATATTTTTAAAATTTAATTGTTCGGCCAAAACCTGAACGACTTCAACTTTATCTACGGAATTTATAGCATAAACGCTGATTTTATTTGGGTGTTCTTGCATAAATTTATCCAAAGAAGGTAGCTCTTGTAGACAAGAAGGACATCCATTTTGAAAAAAAACTAAGACTTTTATATTGCTTTTATCATCAGCTAATTTAACAGTCTTTCCTAGGGTGTCTTTAGCTGAAATTTCAGCTCCTATTTGGCCGATTTTACCTTGATCTTGATTTGTATCAAAAGAGCAGGCATTGAGCAAAAAAAGACTTATGAAAAATAAAAATACTTTTTTCATTTTAAAATTCCATGTTGCAAGATAAGGGTGCGATCTGCAAATTTTGCTAATTCGGGATTGTGCGTGATCAAGACTATGGTTTTACCCTCATTTTTTAATTTTTGCAAGGTTTCAAGAACGATTTTTTCATTGGCTTCATCCAAATTCCCTGTAGGCTCGTCAGCAAGTAAAATTTCAGGATTGTTAATCAATGCTCTTGCTATACAAACTCTTTGTTGCTCTCCACCGCTTAGTTGGCTTGGTAAATGGCTAAGGCGATGTGAAAGTCCTACTTTTTCAAGTACAGCTTTTGCATCCTCTTCATCTACGCTAGAATGGTAATATTGCGAAAGCATAACATTTTCTAAGGCGCTAAGATAAGGAATGAGATGAAATTGCTGAAAAATAAGCCCGATTTTTTCTCGGCGTAAAGTGATTTTTTGCTCTTCATTTATTTGTTCTAAATCTTCATTATCTAAAATGTATTTGCCACTGCTTGGATCATCCATAAGAGATAATATATTTAAAAGTGTTGATTTTCCGCTTCCAGAAGGACCCATGATGGCAAGCCATTCTCCTTTGTAAATATTTAAATTTATATTATCCAGTGCTTTTACTTTGCCAAATTCTTTGCATAAATTTTTAATTTGTATAAGTTCTTTCATTGTTCACCTTTCAAATTTTCACAGACATTGATTTTTAATGCTTTTTTTATAGGAAAAAAGGCAGCTAAAAAAGCAAAAAATAAAGAAATAATTAAAGCTATAAATATAGCCTTAAATCTAAAATCTATACTTGCATTAAAAATTAAATATCCAAATATATTTGCTAAAAATATCCCACAAAAAGCTCCTATAATGCTAGCAAAAAGACTAATGATAAAATATTCACAAGCAAAAAGCTTGAAAATTTCACTTTTTTTAGCGCCCAAGGCCAAACGCAAGGCAATTTCTTTTTTACGCGAAAATATAATCGAGCTTAGAGTGGTATTTACGCTTGTTGTGACTATGATTAAGACAACAAGTATGATTAAAAACATTAAAGCTTTTATTTTATCTAAAACTAGACCTTCGCTTAAGGATACTGATGAAATAGGTTTTGCATTAATGTTTTCATTGCTAATATTTTTTGTTTTTGTATTTATCTCATCAAAATTTCCATAAACAACTGCATTAGCATACTGAATGCCAAAAGTGTCACTTAAATTTTGTACTACGCTTAAAGGTGCCAAAACTATGCTGTCTAATTCATCATTGCTTAAGAGTATACCTTTTATCGTAAGCTTGGTAGTTTTGCCATTTTCTGGGTTGTAAATTTGAAGCTCATTGCCTACTTTAAGTCCTAGTTGTTTGGATAAATTAATACCCAAAAAAGCTGAATTTTCATCAAAATCACTTAGAGAAAAGCTCCCTTCTTTAACTTCGATAAAAGGCTTAGTTATCTTTAAGGCTCTAAAATCTGTGCCCAAAACTACTCCACTAGTGCTACCTAAATTTAAAAATGTATACAAAAAAGGAGTTAAGGCTCTGGCTTTTAAATTCTTTTTTGCTTCTTCATAGTCTTGATTTAAGATAAGTTCTTTGTCATTTTTGGGTTCGATGATAACATTTGCTCCATAGGCTTTTAATTCTTTAGAAAGTTTTGTATCAATATCAAAATAAATATTTAAAAAAGCCGAGCAAGTTAGTGCTCCTATAAAAACACTTAAGACAATAATAAAAAGTCTTTGATAAGAAAAAGCAATGCTTTTAAAAAGCTCATTTAAAAAAAACTTATCTACCATAAAGAACTCCTGCGGGAGAAAGATTTGCGATATTTTTTATAGGAAGTAAGCATCCAAGCATGGCTATTAAACCTGCAAATACAAGACTTAAAGGTAAAGCTATAAAAGCAATGTCTATAAAGTATCCAAAAATTCCAAGACTGATAAGTTCTGAAAGTCCTATGCCAAAAATAAATCCAAATATAGCAGAAGCTAAAGCTATGATCAAATTTTCACCTGCAAAAAGTAAGTAAATTTGAAATGTATTTGCTCCAAGTACTTTCAAAAGTCCTATTTCTTTTTTTCTACGATGAATTTCAGAACTCATTAAACTTGATATAGCAATACTTGCAACAATAAGACAAATAATACAAGTAATAGCCATCAAAGACTGAATTTTTTTAACAACCAAGCTTTGTGCATCACTTATGGCATTGAGTGCTTTTGCATCCGCTCCTGGCAAGCCATCGCTAATTTGACTAGCAATTGATCCTACATAAGCTGAGCAATACCATTTATCATATTCTATTTGATCGAGTTTTTCCTCGCCCATTCGGCGTACCTTTTCAGAAAGGGCTGATTCAGGTATAGTAAAAGCTCTTACTTCAGCACTTGCATACAAGCCTTTTTTTTCTAATAATTCTTGAGCTAAATTTAAAGGAGCGATGATTTTGTTTGACATTTTAGGATTGGCGTGGAGTAAAATTCCTACGACTTTTACTTCTTTTGAAATTTTATTCTCTCCTATGAGTTTTATTGTATCATTGATTTTAAGATCGTTATTTTTAGCAAAATCTTCACCTAGCATGATTTCATTGCTATCATCTTTGGCCCATTCTCCTTGTACTTTTAAATAAGGATAAAGACTTTTAATACCTGTGATAAAATCGTCATCATCTTTTATCTCAATCGCTTTTTGAAAATAAGTACCATAAAGGAGTGCTTTTTTTGAAGAATCATTGCTTTTTATTTCTACTTTTCCTTCTAAAAAAGGAGCAAAGGCTGTGATATTGTTTCGCCAATAAATGTCTTTTAGCATATATAAATTTTTTTCTTCTAAATAGTTTTTATTTTTTAAAGGTTCGTAAAGCTCATTGCCTATTTCTATGCTAAGACTTGAGCCTTTAGGTAAAACCAGTATATTAGATCCATAACTTTTAAGTTGCTTAGTTACTTCATCGCCTATACTTAGAGTGATATTTAACATTGTACATAGCAAAAGCGTAGCCAAAAAACAAGTAAGAAAAGCTAGAAATTTTTGAATTTTATTTCTAAAGATAGAATGGGTTATCATTTTAACTAGCATTATTTCTCCTTTGGATTAAAAATAAAGCTTCTGTATCTTCTACATATTTCATAGGATCTTTCTTAAATTCCTCATAGTTTTTTTCATTTGAAAAATAATAAGTTATACCTTTATAGCTGTAAGAAAAAGGTGCTTGAGTGTTAATGATCTTATCTTTTGAAACAGGATCTTGCACTTGTATATCTTTGATTTGACTAAAATAATTAGATCCTGCCACAACATCTTTAACATCTATGGTGATTTTTTCACCATCATAATCATATTTTAATGGGATAGGATTGCAACCCCCTGTTTTTCCTACACTCGGTAGAAAAATTCGTACATTGCACGAAATGCAAATCAACTCCCCTTCTTTTTTAATATAGCCCATATCCCCACAAATAGCACAAGCATCAAAAACAGCTACAGGAGAATCCCTATCTTCTCTTTTATTGATGAGGAAAAATCTTATCACCTTGCCTTGCTCGCTTATATAAGCAAAACGATGAAGTTTGTTATCTCTTAAAAGGGCTACATCAAAGATAAATTTGCCGTTTTTATCAGGCAAAAGCTCTGTAGGCTCATCTATGCTTAAGGGTTTAGAGCTTACCATAAAAAAGTACAAGATGATACAAAAACTTAAAATACAAGAGATAAAAACACTAGAAAAATAGCGATTCACAAGAGTATTTTTTGCTTCATTTTTGCGATAAGCAATATCTAAAATTTGGTTTTTTACAATATTTTTTTTGCGAATTTTTAAGCTTAAAAATCCTAAAAAAATGATGAAAAATAAATAAACATAAATTCCAAAAACACCAAAATAATTACTTTTTCCAACAAAACTTACTAAAAAAGTATGAGTTTCTATGAAAGAATTTCTCATCAGTGTGAGCAATATATTTGCTAAAACCTTATCTCCTTCTATAAAAATAAGGATTAAAAAAAGTGTGAAACTTGCTTTTTTGTTAATATTCTTTTGCCACTTTAAAAAGAAGAAAATTAAAATACAAATTAATAAAGCTAAAGCAATAAAACCCAAAGAAGAAATGGCTTCGCTATCGATTAAAACACCATTAAATATAGGAAAATCTTGAGTTAAATTATAATAATGCAAAGCTATGCAAAAACTCAAAATCCCTAGTAAAATAAAACTCAAAATTTCTATTTTTTGCCAAAAATAAAGCACAAAACTCAAAACTAAACAGACTATAAAAATAAAATTGAAATTAAATATCAAATTCTCAGTTTTTAGAAATTGTGCTGCAATAAAAAAAGCAAAATATCCAAACAAAAAGCCTAAAAAAACAGCTAAAAAGCTTTTAAAAATATATTTTTTATTGGGTGTGATAAAAGCCATTAAAATACTTAAGGGCAAGATGCTAGAAAGAAAATGCACAAAATATATACTCATAATTTACTCTTTAAACATTGTTATTTTGATTTTGAAATAAAAATAAAAATATTTAAACACTCGGAAAATCCGAGTGTAAAATCATTTTGGTGTACCTGTGTATTTGAATTTATAATCAACTTTAAAAGGCTCAAACCATTTACCTACACCTGTTTCTTCATCGACATGGCGTCCAAATCCTTGTTTTTCTGGATTTGAAATATAAAAAGTAAGTTCATAATTGCCTACGCCAAATCCGCCTTTTTTATCCTTTTCCATAGCAATGTTTGCACCATAATGAGGGCCATCATCTGCTACCATAGGCATTAAAGTTCCGCGTTTAATAGCACCTGTGTCTGTATTTTTAAGCTCATAAGCTATGGTTAAATAAGGCATCCAAAAGCCTTCTGGAAAACCGTTTGGATTGTTTTTGAGAGCATGAATGTCTGCTTCTAGGTGAATATCTGCTAAGGACGCAGCCAAATCAATACCCCTTGGTTCCATTTCGATAGGCTGAAGATAAACAGCAGCTATTTCCATGCCGTTTAACTCTTTAGGATCACCGATTGGAACTTCGCCTGCAAATAAATTAGTACTGATAGCTGCAGCTGCAGCAACTACTGATAAAAATTTTTTTATCATGATTTTACTCCTTTTTTTGAAATTTGTTTTGTTAATAAAATGCCAATAATTAGCAAGATTAAAACTATAAATTGAGGGATTAAAGTCTCATAATAAGGATAAATTCCAAGCCATAAAATAGGTTCAAAATTTATAGAGATAAGACTAGGAACGATAAGTTTTCCTTCTATGAGTTCGGCTATGCCTTTGCCTGTAAAGACAAAAATCATATAAAAAATAATATAAGAGCATATATAGAAAAATTGTTTTATAGGGATGCGAATTGCACCTGCTTTTAAAAGAAAATACAAGACAATAAGCACGAAAATTCCAAGCCCAAGCCCACCAAAAATAGCACTTAAATCAGTACTGGTTTTAGCATCAAAAAATAAAGCTTGATAAAAAAGCACGGTTTCAGCACCCTCTCTGTAAACTGCTAAAAAAACTGTAAACCAAAGGGTTTTTGCACTATTGTTTGAAATAGCGTCAATGGCACCTTGTTTGATAAAGCTCACCCATTTTTTATTTTGAGCATTTGAAAGCAGCCAAAAGCCTACATAAAAGAGTAAAAACACAGCTATAAGCATGGTAATACCTTCTATAAGCTCTCTACTTTGTCCCGCATTTTCTTTAAAAAGCCAAGAAACCCCAAAAGCGGTGATGAAGCTTAATATAATACCTGTAAATAAGGCGCTATAAGCGATATTAAGGCGATTTTTATTGCCACTTTGTACAAGATAAGAAACTATAGCTACAACTATAATCAAAGCCTCTAAGCCTTCACGCAAGATAATACCCAAGGCCCATATAAAAAGTGAATAAGGTGAAGAATCTTGAATTTTATCCACGCTATTTACAATCAGTTGTTTTAAGTCATTAAAAGTAGCTTCAAGCTCTTTTTTATCCGCGCTTGCTTTGATAAGAGCTACACTTTTGGAAAATAAACTTTCAATTTTAAGTTTTAAAGCGCTATCTACAGCACCGATTTTATTTTCCATCCCGCTAGCTTCAAAAATATCTAAATAAATTGCTTGTAAATCATCCGCTATAGAAGCGCTAAAGCCCTCGTAATTTTTTAAAATTTCATCTAAGGCAAGTTTGATATCATCGGAAACTTTGGCGTAATCTTTGCCTTTTGTTTCATCATTAAATCCTTCGATTTTTAAATTTGAAAGCTCTGAATTTGGAATTTGTAAAAAGATATCAAAAAGCTGTTCTTCTATCGAATCTAAATCATTTCTCAGGTTTTTTTCATCAATATTTGCGTTGTTGATTTGGCGTATGAGAGTTCGTATGGCTTGTTGGATTTTTTGATCATTACCTGCTTTGGTGAATTTGTTGATTAAAACTTCAACTTTGGTATTGCGATAATCATTAAACAAAGCATCATTTAAAAAATCTTTACTTGCTTGATAATCTTTGTTTTTAAAGGCATTAGCTGCTTGAGAGAATTTAGTAGATATATTATCTAATATAAATTGTAATCTTGCATCCATAGCTGCAGCTGCTTGCAAATCACTACTTACGCTATCATCTATAGTTTCGTTTTGAGTATCAAAAGAGGAGGAATTGGTTTTTGCTAAATCATTCTTATCAATACCCATCATTTGAGCAATCAAAGCTTCCGCTTCTGCTTCACGCTTGGCATTGGCTTGTATGCTTGATTTTTCAGCTGCTGCTTTATCGTAATTTGTATCACTTGCTTCTGCTTTTAAGCGATAGCCATTTTGCAAAATCGGTGCAACTTCATCTAAATCATAATAAAGACTTTCAATTAAAGCATCAATTTGTTCTATAGGCGCTTTATCTTTATACAAGCGACGTAAATTTGTAAATTTTCTTTCCATAGTGATGGCTTTTTTGCCTATATTTCGTCCAATAGGGCCTTCCATATTTTCAAAGTGTTGAAAATAAGCGTCTTCGCTAAGCTTCTTAGCATTTAGATTATCACCTTTTTTATAGCTTTTTATACTCTCTTCTAATATATTTTTAATGGTATTGGCTTCTGCTATATAATCATCAACTCTAGCAAAAGCAGAATTTGCTAGAAAGAACATAGAGAGAAAAAACAAGATTTTAAAAAATTTCATTCATTTCCTTAAAAAATATAAAAAATAATATTTATTATCAATATTAATAGAAGTATAATACGAATTATATTAAATAAAAATAAAAATTATTTTTTGTTAAATTGAAAGGGTTAAGTGTTTAAAGTTTTTTCCGATAATACTTAAGTCTTCATACATAATTATACTTAGGAGGGTGTTATGATTTCAGACGCAACTATGAGTAATGCTAATTTATTGACAGCGGTTAATACTTCAGTATTGAAAAAATCAATGGATACAAATGAAGTATTGATGAATGAGCTTATCAAAGGTATGGAGAGTGCATCAGGGGCTTCTGCTCCGCAAACTTCTAGCTCTAGCGGTTTAGATATTTACGCTTAAGTGTCTTAAATTAGGGTGTATTTTACACCCTAGATAAGGGATATATCTTGCTAAAATAATTATTTTTTTAATATTTTTGGTTATAATTATTCTTTCTAGTATATTGAAATTTATAATCAAGGGGTGTGAATGCAAGCTGTCAAGAAAATAATTTTAAGTGAAACTTTCCCAGGTATTTTACTCATATTTTTTACTCTTTTGGCATTGCTTTTTAAAAATTCTCCTTTAAGTATTATTTATACAGATTTTTTCCATGCTAACTTTACTATAGGGTTTGATCATTTTCAGATTTCTAAATCTTTAGATTTATGGATAAATGATGGTTTGATTGCTATTTTTTTCCTTTGTATCGGACTTGAGCTAAAATATGAAATTTTACGCGGACAACTTAAAAATATAAGATCAGTTTCTTTGCCTATATTTGGAGCTTTAGGAGGGATGATTGTCCCTGCTTTGATTTTTTCGGGCATTAATTATTCTCATGAATTTGCTATGAAAGGTTGGGCTATTCCCACAGCTACAGATATAGCATTTGCAGTAGGTATTTTAATGCTTTTAGGAAACAAAATTCCTTCTAGTCTTAAGTTGTTTTTGCTTTCTTTGGCTATTTTTGATGACTTAGGGGCTATTGTTATCATTGCCTTGTTTTATACAGATCAATTATCTACTTTGGCAATTATTATATGTCTTTTGTGTATTTTTATTTTATTTGTTTTAAACTATTTTCATATTACTCACTTACCTCTTTATGTTTTAGTTGGCGTGATTTTATGGATAGCCATGTTAAAAAGTGGCGTTCATGCGACTTTAGCAGGTGTGATTATAGCTTTATTTATTCCTCTTGATACTAAAAATAAAAAACCCTATCTTCATGAAGTACACAAGGACTTAAATCCTTGGGTGGTGTATTTTATTTTACCTTTGTTCGCTTTTGCAAACGCGGGTGTTGATTTAAGAGGGATGCATTTTGATTCTATTATTTCACCTGTAAGCATGGGAATTATGTTAGGTCTATTTTTAGGAAAACAATTAGGAGTTTTTGGATTTTGCTATTTGGCTATAAAATTAAAACTTGCAAAACTACCTGAGAATATTAAATATAAAAAATTCTATGGAATTTGTATTTTAACAGGTATTGGTTTTACTATGAGTTTGTTTATCGATGGCTTGGCATATAAAAACAGTGATATTTTTGAACATGCAGATAAGCTAGCTATTTTGATAGCAAGTTTTTTAAGTGCTGTTGTTGGATTTGTATATCTTAAAATTGTTAAATGAATAAGGTTTTATTAAAATTAAAAGCTTTAGTATTAAATGAGGCTTTTGGTGGATTTTTACTCATCATTTGCACTATACTTGCTCTACTTGTGCAAAATGGCTCTTTTAGCGAATATTATCGCGAACTTCTTAATTTAGAAGTCGGAGTTAGTATAGGTGAGTTTGAACTTAATAAACCTTTTTTGCTTTGGATTAATGACGGTCTTATATCAATCTTTTTCTTTGCTATAGGACTTGAGCTTAAAAAAGAATTTCTACACGGAGAATTTAGAAACCCTAAAAATATAGTTTTACCTTTTATGGCGGCATTAGGCGGTATACTCATACCTGCTTTATTGTTTGTTGTGGTTAATATAGGCGATACTTATACTTTAAAAGGTTGGGCTATCCCTACAGCTACGGATACTGCGTTTGCCTTGGCTATTTTGATGATGTGTGGAAAACATATCCCTTCTAGTCTTAAGTTATTTTTACTTTCTTTGGCTATTTTTGATGATGTGGGTGCGATTTTAATTATTGCAATTTTCTATACAACCAAACTTTCAATATTTGCTTTTATAGTTGCAGGAATTGCTATTTTTATGATGTTGATTTTAAATATTTTAGGTATAACGCGAAAATCTTTTTATTTTATTTGTTCAATCATTCTTTGGGTAAGCGTTTTAAAAAGTGGTGTTCATGCAACTTTAGCTGGAATTATTACAGCATTTTTTATACCTATGCAAACTAAAAATGGAGAAGATTTTTTAGAAGGAATTTATGAAAGTTTGAAATTTTGGATAGTTTTTGTTATTTTGCCTTTGTTTGCTTTTGCAAATGCGGGAGTTAATTTATCAAATATAGACTTAAATGCCATTTTTTCAGGTGTTAGTATAGGTATTTTCTTGGGTTTATTTGTAGGCAAACAATTGGGGGTTTTTTTATTTTCATATCTTGCGATTAAATTTAGATTAGCAAGTTTACCTCAAAATGCAAATTTTAAGCAACTTTATGGGGTTTGTATTTTAACAGGTATTGGTTTTACAATGAGTTTGTTTATCGATGGCTTGGCATATGAAGTCAGCGATATTTTTAACTATGCGGATAATCTTGCTATTTTAGTTGCTTCGTTTTGTTCTGGAATTTGGGGTTTTATTTATCTTAAATTTTTTGCTTCACACTCTTAAGGAAATTTAATGAGATTTGTTTTTTTTGTGCTTATAATTGCTTTTTATATAGGCGGATGTAGCTTACCTCAAAATGTAAATTATACTCGAATAAATCATAATGTCGATAAAGAAGTAAGATTAAGAACTATTGCCAATGAGTGGAAAAAAACCCCTTATGTTTTAGGTGGGACGACAAAAAGGGGAGCTGATTGTTCGGGTTTTGTTCAAAGTGTATTGGCTCAGTTTAATACGCGTATACCACGCACCACAAAAACACAACTGGCTTCAGGTATAAAAGTTTCTAGAGCAAAATTAAAAACAGGAGATCTTGTTTTTTTTAAAACAGGCAGAGGGCCAAATGGTATGCATGTGGGAATTTATACAAGTAAAAGCAAATTTATCCATCTTTCTACAAAGGGTGGGGTAAGAGAAGTGAATTTGAATAGTTCTTATTGGAAAAATCGATATATAGGTGCTAGAAGATATTAAGATGAAAATAGGTGTTTTTGATAGTGGCGTAGGTGGACTCAGTGTTTTAAAATCGCTTTATGAGGCAAGACTTTTTGACGAAATTATTTATTATGGGGATACTGCTCGTGTTCCTTATGGAGTCAAAGACAAGGATACTATAGTCAAATTTTGCCTTGAGGCTTTAGATTTTTTTTCAAAATTTAATATTGATATGCTTATTATCGCGTGCAATACAGCCAGTGCTTATGCTTTGGATGCTTTAAGATTAAGAGCTGATTTTCCTATTTATGGGGTTATTGACGCGGGTGTTGAGGCTACTAAAAAAGCTTTATTGGATAAAAATAAAAAAATTCTAGTTATTGCCACAAAGGCAACAATTCATTCAAAAGAATATCAAAATCGCTTGCAAGAACAAGGTTTTACCAATGTAGATGCTTTAGCTACAGGTCTTTTTGTGCCTATGGTTGAAGAGGGTATTTTTGAAGGAGAGTTTTTGCAAAGTGCCATGCGCCATTATTTTAAAGGGATTGAAACTCCTGATGCTTTGATACTTGCTTGCACTCATTTTCCCTTACTAGCAAATTCCTTGAGTGCTTATTTTGGCTCAAAGACAAAGCTTATTCATTCAGGAGATGCTATAGTAGAGTTTTTAAAACAAAGGCAAAAACTTTTATTAAAAAAAGAGAAAGCAAAATTATATTTTTATGCTTCAAGTGATGTCAAGTCTTTAGAAAATACTGCTAAAATTTGGCTAAATTTATAAGGAAATACAATGATAGAATTAAAAAAACCAGCAGAAATAGAAAAATTAAGAATAGCAAATCAAATCGTCGCTAAGACTTTAGATTTTTTAGAAAATGAGATCAAGGTAGGCATGAGTCTTAAACAAATCGATAAAATGGCAGAAGACTTTATCTTAAGTCTTGGAGCAAAACCTTCGTTTAAAGGGCTTTATGGTTTTCCTGGTGCAATTTGTACTTCTTTAAATCAGGTTTGCATTCATGGAATTCCTGATGAAAAAATCATCAAAGAGGGTGACATTTTAGGGCTCGATGTGGGAAGTTTGATCGATGGATATTATGGTGATGCAGCGCGTACCATAGCCATAGGTAAAATTTCATCCACAGATGAGGCTTTGATTTCTTGTGCTAAAGACGCTTTATATCATGCAATAGATATCATTCGCGATGGAATGCGTTTTAAAGAACTTTCTGCGGCTTTAGGAGAATTTATAGCTTCAAGAGGTTTTGTTCCACTTCGTGGCTATTGTGGGCATGGTATAGGACGCAAACCTCATGGAGAGCCTGAAATTTTAAATTATTTAGAAAAAGGTGCAAATGCAAAAAGTGGGCCAAAAATTAAAAACGGAATGGTATTTTGCATAGAACCTATGATATGCCAAAAAGATGGAACTCCAAAACATTTTAATGGAAAATGGGATGCGGGAAGTGTGGACGAGCTTAATAGCGCACATTATGAACATTGTGTGGCTATTATTAATGGGCGTGCAGAAATTTTATCTGCATTATAATAATTTTTTATAAAAATTTTGAAAAAAGTTGGTAACCTAAGTTATTCTTCAGTATTATTTAAGCATTTTTAATTTAAAATGTCATTTCGAAAACGGTTATTCCTAAATTTAAACTAAAACATAATTTTATTTTAGTTTAAAGAGATCTTTCAAGGATCTCATAGGCTAGGTTGCTTCCCTCCCCCTTTTTTTCAACCTAGCTTAAAAAAAGAGTGGAATATCTCTTTAAGCTAAAATATATGAAATTATTTTGTAAAGATAAACAAATTATTAATTGAATATATTTTAAGAGGATAAGAGTTTAAACTCTTATCTGAAAAGATTTTTGAAGCTTGTAGTAGAATCAGATAAATTCATATTATCCATACTCATTCCCATAGTAATAGCGCTTGATAATTCATGTAAAATGCCTTTAATTTCATCTCTTTTATCTTGAACATAGGCTAAAACCCCTTCATATCCTGCTTTTTCTAAAACTAAAAGAGGATTTGAAATTTCAAATTCAAAAAGTTTTTTGCCTACATATACATTAAAAACATTTCCAAAAAGTGCTGTACCCATAAAAGAGCAGTTTTGAATAAGTTGAGAGCTTGTTGCATCTAGGGTTCTTTTTTGTAAGTCATCATTTTGTTCATCAAGTCTATCTGTGATGCTTTTTTCAATTTTTTTAAGCGTTAGATCAAGTACTTGCAGGGCACCTATAAAGTCGTTTGCATCATTGATTTGTGAGCAAATTTGTGTAGCTTTAAATTCGCTTACACCCTGTATTTCGCCCAAGTGTTTTTTAAACACATCCAATTCATTTTTCATTTTACACCTTTCAAAAAATATTGCTAAAGGTTTAAAAGCAAAAAGTGTTCCTATTTTTCATAAAGTGTAGTATTTATCCATAGGACTATTTCATTTCCTATGGAATTTAAAGCTTTTTCAAAGGATTGATAGACATTAAAAATATCCATTTTATCAACCTTTTCTTTGATTGAAAATAAACGATGGGCGATGATTTGGTTTTCTTTTGCATCAATGAAATTTACGCTAATAGAAATGCTGATATAATTTTCATTTTTATCGATTACTTGTTCAAAAGAATCTATCCTGCTTTCAAGTGTATAATCACTTCCTATAGAGCTTCCTTGTGAGAGTAGAGTTTTAAAGATTTGACTTTGCTCAAATTTAGATAGGAGCAAGGATTGATAAAGATTGTTGGGTAGATCTGCCCAGAAGTGATGAGCATAAGTCCCACTTACACCCTTTTGTATATAAACAATTGATCTTGAATGAAGATACAAGGGCAAGGATGCGTTTTGAATTTTAAGAATTTTATCGCTTTTAATAAAATCATCCTGAAGAGGAATTTTATCATTTTTAAGTATAAAGCTTTGTGTTTTATCAAGAGTGCTAGTTGGAATTGAACACGCGTTAAATATAAAGACTAAGATAGCTATGGGTATGAATTTTTTCATTATTTTTCTCCTGGTCCTAGTTTAGGTTGAGTTTCCTTAAAAATCAGATCTGATGGACTTTTTTGTAAATTTTGTATCAAAATGCTACTTTCTAAAAGTACTTTTTTCAAGAGTTCTAAATTTTCTTCTAGGGAAAGTCGTAAGTCATCATAAGAATCAAGTTTAACATTGGCTTTTTTTGCAAAAGAACTAAGAGCTAAAGCCCCTTCTTGAATATCTTTCAAGCTTGAGTTAAAACCTTTTGCGCTCAAACTTACATTATTTGCCATTTCTCCAAGTTTTAGGCTAGTGTTTGCGATATTTTGACTTAATGCTTTAGAATTTTCATTTAAAGTAGTACTAAGTTGTGCTAAATTGCTTAAAAGTGTTTCTAAATTCTTTATATTCTTATCGCTAAAAAGCTCTTTTGATTTATCATCTGCCCTTTTTACTAAAGAAAAAATATGCTCACTTTGTCTATCTATAGCAGCAAAAAAACTTTCTTTAAATTGAATCACAGGTATTTCTTCTTCACCTTTTGCTTGAAGTCTTGGGCTGTTTTTAGAGCCTCCTTGAAGTTGTATAAATTTAAGCCCTGTGATGCCTTGAAGTTGTAAGGTTGCGAAAGTATCTTCTTTTATAGGGGTGTCTTTTTTGATTTTGATTAAAATATTTACTCCTAAATTTTCTTTATCGTAAATACTGATATTTTCCACATTTCCTACCTCTACACCCAAAAGTCTTACAGGAGCTTTGATTCCAAGGCCTGCAACGGATTCTTGTGTGTGAATTTCATAATATTTAAAACTTTCTTCTTTTGAATATCCTCCAAGCCAAAGCATAAAGCCGATACTAGCAAAAAAAACCCCAAAAACAAAAAGTCCCACAAAAAAATAATTCGCTTTATTTTCCACTTTTACTCCATAAATCTTTTAAAAAGTCTTTCATTTTGTACCTTTAAGTCCTCATAGTTTCCACAGAAGGCAACTTTTTTATCTTCTAAGATGATAAAACGCTCGAGTAGATTTTTCATGCTTTCTTTATCATGCGTTACTAAAACGATATTAAGATCAAAGCTTTGTTTGAGTTCTAGTATCAAATCATCAAATTCGCGACTACTATGTGGATCAAGTCCAGAAGTAGGCTCGTCCAAAAAAAGCAATTTACTATCAAGAGCCAAAGCTCTAGCGATAGCAACTCTTTTTTGCATACCTCCGCTTAGTTCGCTTGGAAGCTGCTTTAAAACAGCTTCATTTAATCCAACCATTTTAAGCTTCATTAATACCAGTTCTTTTATAGCAACAGGATCTAAATTTGTATATTCTTTAAGAGGGATGGCTATATTTTCATAAACGCTAAAAAAGCTAAAAAGTGCAGAAAACTGAAACACTACACCCCATTTTTTACGCAGTGCTAAGGCATTTTCTTCACTGATATTTTTTAACTTAAAGCCTAAAATTTCATATTCTCCCTCATCAAAATGCTCAAGCATTAGCATTTGTTTTAAGAGTACGGATTTGCCACTCCCACTTCCTCCTAAAATCCCAAAAATTTCATTTTGATTGATTTCAAAACTTACTCCATCGTGGACAAGTTTATTTCCAAATCGGGTGATGATATTTTGTGCTTTTATAATCATTTAAACTTCCATTATGGTTAAAACCACAGAAAATAAAGCATCAAATGCTATTACCCAAAATATAGCATTTACAACACTTTTTGTAGTGTAAATTCCTATGCTTTGAGTGGTATTTTTGACCTCAAATCCCCGAAAACAAGCAATCAGTCCTATTAGAAAACCAAAAATAGGAGCTTTTACAAGCCCTATAATAATATGTTTTATTTCCACAGCTTCTCTAAAGCGCCTTAAAAATTCTCCAAAGGATATGTCAAGATTTATTTTTGCTATTATCATTCCCCCTAATATACTGATCGCATCACTTAGAGCAACAATTAAAGGCATAGCAACAACTAAAGCCATAACTCGTGGGATGATGATAAAATCAAAAGAGCGAAAGCCCATGGTATTCATAGCATTGATCTCATCTGTGATTTTCATCACCCCAATTTGTGCTGTATAAGAGCTTGCATTCCTACCTGCTATGACTATCGCGGCTATCAAAGGGGCAAGTTCTCTAGTGGCTGAAATTCCTACCAAATCCACTATAAAAATATTAGCTCCAAATTGTGCAAGTTGATAAGCGGCTTGATATGCAAGCACAACACCGACTAAAAGAGCGGTTAAAATAACAATAGGCAAGGCTTTAAAGGCTGAATTTTCAATATGATATAAAAAAGATATGAAGCGGAAATTTTTAGGATTTTTTATACATAAAAAAAGACTTGTAAAAAAGGCACCTGTAAAGCTGATAAATTTTTGTAAAATTTTTAAAAGATCAAAACTTAAAATTCCTAAAGAAATAAAAAGGTCTGTAAAATTAAATTTATTCCCTTGTTTTTCATCGATTCTTTGGTAGTTTTTTTCACAAAGTTCAAAAAGGCTTTTAAAGCGTGTGCTTAATCCTTGTTTTAAAATCAAGATATTATTTTTTTTCAAATCATGCTCTAGAGCAAGAAAAAATCTCACTCCAGCCATATCAATTTCATTTAATTGACTAAAATCAAAAATACAATTTGTTTGAGAAATTTGACTCAATAGATCTTTGATTTTAATTTTAGATACACTTGTTTTATCCCAAATTCCAAAAATAAAAACTTTATTTTCTTCTTTTTGAAATTTGAAATTTGCCTCCATTTTACTTATCGAGAATAAAATTTAAAATTTGTGGAACGCTAAAACCAAAATGCTCAAATACATCTTTATCTTTACCACTTTCTCCAAAGCTTTCTATGCCATAAACTCTATCACAGAATTTATAAAGCTCATTAGAATGTGCTGCTTCAACCCCTATAACTTCTCCTTGTAAAAGTCTATCTTTGTAAGCTTTGTCTTGTTTTTCAAAGAGCTCAAAGCAAGGCATAGAGATCACATTGCAAGCAAAACCTTGTTTTTCTAATTCATTTGCACTTTCTAAGCAAAGCGAAACTTCACTTCCGCTTGCTAAAAGCGTAAATTTGGCATTTTTACTTTCTTTAAGTAAGTATGCTCCATTTTCTACATCGCCAAAAACAGGCTCACTTAAGGCTTTAAGCTTTTGGCGTGAAAGTACAAAAGCACTTGGAATATCTGCATTTAAAGCTATTTGCCAAGCTTTAACATTCTCCACTCCATCAGCAGGTCTAAAAGTCAAGAAATTCGGCATAGCTCTAAAAGTACTGAGTTGCTCGATAGGTTGATGAGTAGGCCCATCTTCACCAACGCCTATGCTATCATGTGTGAAAATGAAAAAATGTTTGATTTTCATTAAGGCTGCTATCCTAGCTGCGGGTTTTAAATATTCGCTGAAGATAAAAAATGTTGCTGAAAAAGGTAAGAAAATTCCATATCTTGCAAAGGCATTATTGATCGCAGCCATAGCATGTTCTCTGATACCAAAATGAATATTTTTTCCTTCTACAAAATCACCCATTCCATAAAGTTCGGTTTTATTAGATGGAGCTAGATCTGCACTTCCGCCTAAAAATCCTTCTAAATCTTTAGCTAGAACATTTAAAATTTCTCCATTGCTATCTCTTGTGGCTAAATCCTTGCCTTTAAAATCAGGATAATTTATCTTGCTAAAATCAGGATTTAAGAGTTTTTCTAAGAATTCTTTTTTTCCTGATTTCTCGAGTTTATCTTTCCATTTGGCTTCTTCTAAATCTCCAAGCTCTACAGCGCTTTCAAAGCGAATTTTTGCTGCTTTAGATATATGAAAATTTAAATTTGGATCAAATCCTGCCTTTTCTTTAGCTTTTTTAATGACTTCTTCGCCTAAAGGTGCGCCGTGGCTTTTGTGACTTCCTTCAAGCTCTCCCGCGCCCTTTGCTATGGTTGTTTTTGCGATGATAAGACAAGGTTTGTTGGCTTCTTTGGCTTGTTTTAGAGCTGTATTAATTTGTTCATAATCGTGCCCATTAATGCTTAAAACTTCAAAGCCTTGTGACTCAAAACGCATTTTTACATCTTCATTAAAGGCTAAGCTTACATCTCCTTCTATAGAAATTTCATTGCTATCATAGATAATGATTAAATTATCAAGCTTATGAAGCCCTGCTAAAGAACACGCTTCATAAGAAATTCCTTCTTGTAAATCCCCATCTCCACAAAGACAATAAACCTTGTGATCGATTAATTCTTTTCCTAGTAAGTTTTGAGCTTTTTTAGCTGCCATAGCAAAGCCCACAGCATTAGCTATACCTTGTCCTAATGGTCCTGTAGCAATCTCTACTCCTTGAGTTGAAATTTCAGGATGACCAGGAGTTTTTGAATGAAGTTGACGGAAATTTTTAATATCATCTAAGCTTAAATCATAGCCACTTAAATGCAAAAAGCTATAAAGCAAAGCACTGGCATGTCCGCCTGAAAATACAAGTCTATCACGGTTTAGCCAAGTCGGATTTTTGGGATTGTGTTTTAAATGATAGCTTAAAACACTGACAATATCAGCCATTCCTAAAGGTGCGCCTGGGTGACCCGAATTAGCTTTTTGCACCATATCTGCACTTAAAAATCTTAAAGTATTTGCCTGTTCTTGTAAAATTGATAAATCCATTTGTAACCTTTATAAATATTTAATTATTAAGCTTTTAATCATTTTCGCTAAATTAGCATCAAGATCATTAAGATCATTTTTGCACTCATTAATCAAATCTTCCTTGCTTTGAATAGCATTTTCAAGTCCTAATAAATTCACAAAAGAATTTTTATGCTCATCGTGTTTGCTTGGCTTTCCACTCTCTTCTTCACTCATTGTTTCATCAATGATATCATCATTGATTTGAAAAATAAGTCCGAGTTTTAGACCTATTTGATAAATTTTGTCACTTTCTTTTTCATCGAGCTCACAAATTTCACAGCCCATTTTTAGAGCTGCTGCTATGAGTTTTGCGGTTTTGTGTATATGTAAAAATCGAAGTTCTTCTAAATTTAATTTTTTATCTTCAAAATAACAATCAATAGCCTGACCTAAAATCATACCATTGATCCCTGCATTAAAAGCTAGAGTTCTAATCAGATTGATTTTAATGCTTTCTTTTAAATTTAAATTAGATAAAAGTAAAAAAGCTTCGGTATTTAAAGCATCGCCTACTAAAATAGCTGTAGTTTCATCGTAGCTTTTATGTAGAGTAGGGGTTCCGCGTCTTAAATCTGCATTATCCATAGCGGGTAAATCATCGTGTATAAGTGAGTAAGTATGGATAAATTCTAAAGCTAAGGCCGCATTTAAGGCATTGGGGATAAGATGAGGTGCTTTATTTTGAACGACTCCTAGGAGTAATTGAGCACGAAAGTGCTTCCCACCTGCCTTTAGCATTTTTGCCAGAGCTTCATTAAAAAAAGGATGGAAGCTTTGAACCTTTGGCAGATGATTTTCTAAATGTTTGATAAAGAGTTCTTTCACTTCACAAGCCTTATGAAAAATTGAAATTTTCCATCTCCACCTGAATTGGCATTGCCTCCTAGATCATTATTAAATCCTGATAAAGGAAGTTTATCGCTTTTGCGTTCGATTAAAATATTAAAATCATTTCCTGTGCCAAGTAGGGTTTGAAATTCTTTAAAATCTTTTAATATTACATTATTTGCGCGTAAAATTTTATCCCCCACCATAAATCCTGCTAAAGCAGCTTTAGAACCTGCATCAACTCTTGTAACTATAAGGCTTGAATTTACAGTTAGGCCTGTATTGCTTCTAAAATTGGTTGGTTTTGGTTTTGGTTTATTGCTTGGGAGATTGAATTTGCTTAAATCCTTAGCAAAAACTTCAGTAGAAATATTTAAATCCACATTATCGCGTAACACTTGAAAATAAAGCGTGCTTCCACGGTCTGCAAAGAGAATTTTTTCATTGAGCTTTCTTATATCTTTAACAGGTATTCCATCTACACTTATAACTTCATCGTTGATTAGGAATTGCCCATTTTTTCTAACATTATTCACATAAATTTTATTTTCACGCACTGCAAAATCAATCCCTATATCGCCCCAATATACATCATTGTATTTCATAAAATGTTTTAAGTAGCGATTTCCTATAAAAGAGCTATTATTGAGTGCAATTCCCATCATTTCGCAGCAAGGAGTGCCTAAAAGTCCTATTTTTGTAGAAAAATCAAGTTGATCTCTTTCGTCAATATTTTGTGCAAGATATTTAATATGACCTATATAAGCTTTATTAGGATCCCAAATTCCTATCCAGTCATTGCGCGTAAGCTTTTCTTCATCACCCATAGGTGTAGGGATTAAACTAAAATCCGTTCTTACAAGATAGAGGTTTAAAAATGGATCATATTTTACATATTTATTGAGTTTAGTATTAGGTTGTTTTAAAACCGCAAGTAAATTTTCACTCAAGGCAAAAGCAGGCATTCCCTCATAATTAAGCATGCTGGCTTTATTTCTTTCATAGCCTGCAACAAAATCTTCAAATTTGGGACGCTCAATAGCACTTAGAGATATTAAAAAGGCTACTAAAAAAAACAAAAATTTCATAATTTTCCAAATCCTCCTAAAACATCGCTAGCTAGGCTTGTTCGATTTTGTGCCACCATAGCCAAAACATCATTGATGGCAGAAATGAGTAAAATTTGCAAAGATTCTTTATCTTCAAGTAAAGAATCATCGATGCTAACATCAATAATCTCACCCTTGCCATTGGCGCTAACTTTCACAAGTCCTGCTCCGCTTTTAGCACTAAATTCTCGATTGGCTAACTCTAATTCGATATTTTTTGCTTTTTCTTGAACTTGGTTTAAAAGTTCTCCCATCTTAGAAAAATCCATATTTTCAAACATTTATTATCCTTGATTTTTTAAAATTTCATTCACAACTGCTTTGTCACTAAAAGGGTATTTTACCCCTTTGATTTCTTGGGTGTTTTCATCACCCTTGCCTAAAATGACTACTAAATCGTCTTTTTCTTTAAGTTTTAAAGCTTTATTTATAGCTTCTTTTCTATCCTCTATCATCAAAGCTTTATCAGGATTTTGAAAGCCCGATAGAATTTCATTCATGATATCTTTAGGCTCTTCGCTACGCGGGTTATCGCTTGTGATAATGGCTATTTTTGCAAAATGTTCAACGATTTTTCCCATTAAAGGTCGTTTGGTTTTGTCTCTATCTCCACCCGCTCCAAAAACCACTATAAGTTTTTTATTTTTGAGCGTATCAAGTACTTTTTCAATGCCATCAGGAGTATGAGCAAAATCCACAATCACACCATTGGCCACTTGCTCAACCCTACCACAAACTCCACCAAAGCCACTGATAGCTTTTTCTAAGTCTTTTAAATTCGGCTTTACAAGTTCATTAACACAAGCACTAGCGGCTAGAAGATTGTAAAGATTGAAAAGTCCTAGTAGGGGCGAGTCAATATGAAAACTTTGATCTTTTAATGCCACAATAGCACTGATACCATCTTCTAAAGAATAAGCTTTAACTTGATATAAAGAAGGATTTTCTATGCCATAAGTAAAAGCATTGCGCACATTAAATTTAATCATTAAAGCATCTTTATTGATAAATTTTAAACTCTCATCAGTAAAAAAGAGCTCTTTTGCTGCTTTGTAGTTTTCAAAACTACCATGAAAATCTAAATGATCTTGAGTGATATTGGTAAAAATTTTGGCTGCAAAATTTAAGCCTTCAATGCGATTTTGCACTAAAGCGTGTGAGCTAACTTCCATGATGAAAAAATCACTTTTTTTCCGTGTGGCAAGTTGTAAATATTCTAAAGTTTTTAAAATGGGTGAAGTGGTTAAAGACTTTTCATCAATTTGCTCATCATTGATAAAAGCTCCACGAGTGCCACAAAGTCCACACTTAAAACCTAAGTCAAGCAAAATCGAATAAATAGCCGCTGCGGTGGTGGTTTTACCATTAGTTCCTGTAATTCCTATGATTTTGATATTTTCATCGATCTTTAAGAGTTTTTTACATTCTTCTACATCAATGATTTTAGCACCTTTTTCTAGAGCTTTGTTAGAAAAATTCATATTTTGTGCAGTTTTTAAAAAAAAGCAATCTTTTTCGCATTCTAGGGTATTGTCGGTGATAAAAGATTGATCAAGCTTTAATTTCACTTTTAAATCCTATAAGTTTTTCTTGGAGTTTTATAAAGCGTTCATTTGCCCAAAAGTGTGGCATGACGCTTTCTATATAATTTAAAGTCATATCTTTATAGCCATTATCAAGTAATTTTTCTAAAAAGTCTAAGAAATCATCACGGTTATCAATGACTAATTTTGTACTGTGTATAATATTTTCAAAACTTTTTTTAAAGCCAATCTGCTCTTCGCTTTTAAGAAAATCTTTATAGTTTAAAGCATGGGCTTCTTGAATTTCATTTTCTGTTTCATCGGTATTTTTTTCGTTTTTAAGTTCTATGGTATATAAAATTTCTTCTAAATCTTTATCGATATTTTTGATTTGATAATGTTCTAAGTAAAATTCAAAAAGTAAAAATGCTTCTTTTGGAGATTTTAAAGCTAGATCACAAAGAGTGATAAAATGAAACAAGCGTTTGTTTTTGCGTTTTTCATAGGCTAAAGAAAAATATATTTTTGCTGTTTTAAAGTCTTTGCGTAAAAAATGCTCGATTCCAAGTTTTTTATAATTTTGCAAAATCTTCAGCTCCGCCATTTAGATTGACTATGGTAATTTCTGGATGTATATCGATTTTAAGTTGTCTTTCAAGTCCGTATTTTAATGTCGTTCCACTTGAAGCGCATCCTTTGCAAGCCCCAATTAAATGAACATAAACTACGCCATTTTTAATTCCTAAAAATTCAAGACCGCCTCCATCGCGTTCTAACATAGGCATACTTTTATCTAAACTCGCTTTTACAGGATTTATAAGCTCTTCATCACTAAAAGGCATCATAATATATCCTTAATAAATTTTTCTATACTTTAGCGTGATTGTGTTTAAAAAAAGGTAAATCGGATAGTTTTTTCGTTATTTTTCTAAATGAAGCTTAAAAGGGTTCTTCATTGTAATCATTTTCAGAATTATTTTTTAAAACTTTAATATCCAAATTTTTAGTAGAAAAAAATCTATGCAAATTTTTAAATAAAACTTCTAGTTTCTCTTCATCTTTTTCATTTTTTAGCAAAAACAAATTCTCTTTTAAAAACTCTACAAGCTCATGATTATTTAAATTTTTACTAAGAAGGGTAAAATTTTTTTCTATAAGAGTAAAAATTTGTTTTTTTAAAGCAAGATAAGGAATTGTGATATTGATATGATTTAAGAAGGCTAAATTAACCTTGCAAATCCCCCACAAGAATTCAATTTGGCTTAAATCTTTGCTAAAATTTTTACTTTCAAATTCTCTTATATCGCTATCTTCATAGCTTTTGCGTTCTAAAATTTTTTCTAATAATACCTTATGTTTAAAACATCTAGCATCACTAATCTTTATAAAAAGCTCGTGTGCGTTAGGATTATTTTTTAAATAATTTAAGAGTTCAAGTTCGGTGATGTGGGATTTAGGGTTATGATTTTGCGTTTGCTGGAAAGAGGCGTTAAAATCGATAGTTTTATTTGACTTTTGATTTGAATTAAGAACGATGAGTTTTTCATCCACGCCTAGAAGTTTTGAAACCAAACCCGCATAAGAACTAGCTACCAAGGGTTCAAGGTTAAAGGTATATTTTTGTATATTTTCAAGGGCTTTTTGTTTATCTAGGGCGGAATTTAAAGAAAAGTTTGAAAGTATGCGTCTAATGTAAAATTCCCCCAAATCCATCCCTTTTTCAAGCAGGATGTGAAGTTTTGCACTTTGGTTGTTGGCAACAAGTTCGGCAGGATCTTTTCCGCCTTCTAAAAGAACTACTTTGCCATCTATTTTATGAGTGCTAAGTAAAAAAGCCGAACGAGTGGCTGCATTTAATCCCGCTTCATCATTATCAAAACATAAAATCACCTTAGCTTCATAGCGTCGGATTAAGGGTAGATGATTTTCGGTTAATGCTGTTCCAAGAACTGCTACAGCATTGTTAAAACCTGCTTTATGAAAAGCTATAGCGTCCATATAGCCTTCGCATACTATCATTTCTTTTTTTTGGTCTATATTTTCTTTAGCTATATTAAAAGCGTAAAAAATTCTACTTTTATCAAATAATATATTTTGGGGAGAATTCACATATTTTGCTGCGACATTAGGATTTAAAGTGCGCCCCCCAAAGCCTACTAAGAAGTCTTTATGATCATAAATTGGAAAAGTGATACGCCATATAAAACTTGCATAAAATTCATTATTTTCATCCTTTTTTAAAGCGCCGACACTCATAGCATCTTCCAAAGGGATTTTTTCATTATGAAACAACCTTATACTGTCTTCGCTTGAGCCTGCAAAACCTAATTCAAATTTGGCTATATCCTGATCATTTAACATTCTTTTATATAGATAATCCAAAGCTTCTTTATGGTGTTTGAGATTGGATTTAAAATAAGCATTGAGACTGGGCAGTATGGTTCTTAGTTCTTTTTTGTTTTCATTTCTTTCTTTGGTATAACTTAGGGTAAAATTACAAAGATTTGCAACCTTTTCAACTGCATCAGCAAAACTTAATTTTTCATAGTCCATTACAAATTTAAAAGCGTCTCCACCTGCTTTGCATGCAAAACAATGATAAAATCCTTTTGTAGGATTTATATGCATAGAAGGGTTTTTATCTGCGTGAAAAGGGCATACACAAACAAAGCTCGAGCCTTGTTTTTTTACTTCGATATAATTTTCAATAATATCAACAATATTAAGTCTTTGGGATAAATTTTCTATACTTTCTTTAGTTATCATTTCAAAACCTTAAATAAAATTATACAAAGATTTAGCTATAATTTGGCATAAAATTTTTTAGAGCAGGATGATGGATTTTTTCTTCGTAGAATACAGAGATCCCTTAGTGGGACTTATCATTTTAACTGTTTTAATCTTCGTTGTAGCTGTGGCAAATTATATTTGGAAAGTGTTTGCGAGTAAAGATGAAGAGCAAAAGCTTGAAAAATTTATTAAAAAATTTGAGATGGATAGTGTTCATAAAGATTTGCTAAGAAATGAGGGTTTAAGCTTTGGAAATTTGAGTTTTTTGGCTGAAATTTTTACCAAAAGTGGTGAATTTGAAAAAGCCACGCAAATTTATCTTATTGCCCTTGAAAAAAGCAAGGATAAACAAGAGCATGAATTTATCTTTTTTGCATTAGCAAAAGTTTATTTTAAAGCAGGATTTTTAGAGCGCGCAAAAGAAGTTTTATTACAAGCTTTAAAAATTCGACCCAGAAATATACAAACCCTAAAACTTTTAAAAATTGTTTATCTTAAATTAAGAAAGCATAAAGAGAATTTAGAGCTTTTGGACTGTTTGTTTGAACTTGGAGAAAATGTAAAAGAAGAAAAAGAATTTTTAAAAGCTTTAGATTTTCTTGAATCTAGTTTAAACAATGAAGAAAAAAAAGAATATATTTTAAAGCTACAAATAGATAATAATCCTATGCTAGGACGCTTGGTTTTTGAAAAGTACCATATTTTTTTAAATCAAGATTTTTCAAGTATTTGTGATTTGCTTTATAAAGAAAATAAAACTTTTAATTTACAAAATAAAGAATATTTTGAATTTTTTTATGCTTTGGGTTTGATAGAGGATGAAAAGCCCAAAGATGTAGTTTTTAAAAATTCCAATTTTAAAATGTTAAAAATTTTAAAAGATAATTCCTTTAAGGCAAGACTTGAATTTTCATATCGTTGCACAGAATGTAAAAGCGTAATGCCTTTATTTTTTTATCATTGTCCTGTTTGTTATGAATTTAACACTTGTCAAATCATTTATGAAGTGAAAAATAATGAGACATATTGAAATTTATACAGATGGTTCATGTCTTAAAAATCCAGGTTTTGGAGGATGGGCTTATATCTTACGCTATAATCAACATCAAAAAGAAGGTTTTGGAGCAGAGGTTAATACTACAAACAATAGAATGGAGCTAAAAGCGATTATTGAAGCTTTAAAAGCTTTAAAAGAACCTTGTGAAATTTCACTTTTTACGGACTCTAATTTAATGGTTCAAAGCATTAATGAATGGCTAGAAGATTGGATAAAAAAAGATTTTAAAGGTAAAAAAAATGTAGATTTATGGAAAGAGTATATCAATATAGCAGAACCTCATAAGATAAAAGCTTATTGGATAAAAGCACATAATGGGCATTTGGAAAATGAAAGGTGTGATACTTTAGCGCGCGAAGCTGCTTTAAAAATTGCAAGGGAAAATGATGAAAAATATTGAATTATTAGAACAAAAATTAGCCTATAGTTTCAAAGATAAAGATCTTTTAATCCATGCTCTAACTCATAAAAGCTTTAAAAAACCTTACAATAATGAGCGTTTGGAATTCTTAGGCGATGCGGTGCTTGATCTAGTTGTGGGCGAATATCTTTTTCATAAATTTGCTAAAGATGCTGAGGGGGATTTGTCAAAATTAAGAGCGGCTTTGGTTAATGAAAAATCTTTTGCAAAGATTGCAAATAGTTTAAATTTGGGTGATTTTATTTTTATGAGTGCGGCTGAAGAAAACAATGGAGGCAAAGAAAAGCCATCTATACTTTCTGATGCTTTAGAAGCGATTATAGGAGCTATACATTTAGAAGCAGGATTTGATTTTGCAAAAAATATCGCTTTAAAACTCATAGAAAAAAACTTCCCACAAATTGATGCAAAAATTCTTATTAAGGATTATAAAACAAAATTACAAGAAATTACACAAGCAAAATTAGGACAAACTCCACAATATGAAACCGTGCGTGCTTTTGGACCTGATCATTTAAAACAATTTGAAATCGCTTTAATCCTTAATGGACAAGAGCTTGCAAGAGCCATTGCAGGAAATAAAAAAGAAGCACAGCAAATGGCAGCAAAAATTACACTTGAAAAATTAGGAGCTTTATAGTGAATACTTTTGGTACAAGATTAAAATTTACAAGTTTTGGAGAATCTCACGGAGCGGCAGTGGGTTGTGTGATTGATGGAATGCCTGCGGGTGTTAAATTTGATGAGGATTTTTTGCAAAGTGAACTTGATAAGCGTAAGGGTGGAAGCAAATTTGCAACTCCAAGAAAAGAAGGCGATAAGGTGCAGGTTTTAAGCGGGGTATTTGAAGGCTATACTACGGGTCATCCTATTGCTATGGTTGTGTTTAATGAAAATGCACATTCTAAGGATTATGATAATTTAAAAGATTTATTTCGTCCTGCCCATGCTGATTTTACTTACTTTCACAAATACGGCATAAGAGATCACAGAGGAGGCGGAAGAGCTAGTGCTAGAGAAAGTGTTGCTAGAGTGGCCGCGGGTGCTGTTGCTGCTATGCTTTTGCATGAATTTGGTATTTGTGTCCAAAGTGGGGTTTTTGGAGTAGGAAGATTTGTTTCAAATTTAAAAGAGGAAGAATTGGATTTTGAATTTGCAAAACAAAGTGAGATTTTTTGCTTAGATCCTAATTTAGAAGATGAATTTAAAAATGAAATTTTAAGTGCTAGAAATTCAAAAGATAGCGTGGGTGCTTCTGTTTATACTAGGGCTAAGGGAATGCTTGTGGGACTTGGAGAAGTGCTTTATGATAAATTAGATTCTAAATTAGCTCATGCTTTAATGGGGATTAATGCTGTAAAAGCTGTTGAGATAGGTGAGGGTATAAATGCGAGCAAAATGCGAGGCTCACAAAATAATGACGCTTTAAAAGGGGGTGAATTTTTAAGCAATCATAGCGGAGGAATTTTAGGGGGCATTTCAAATGGACAAGATCTTATTTTAAAGACTTATTTTAAACCTACTCCTTCTATTTTTTTAAAGCAAAGCAGTATGGATAAATTTGGCAATGATTTAGAATTTGAACTCAAAGGCAGACATGATCCTTGTGTAGGTGTTAGAGGTAGTGTGGTAGTGAGTGCTATGGTGCGTTTGGTTTTAGCTGATTGTTTATTACTTCATGCAAGTGCTAATTTAAATAATTTAAAAAATGCTTATGGAATAAAATAAAAAAGCCCGTTTAAGGGCTTTGATTTGCAATATTTTGAAAAGATTTAATCTTATATCGTCTCTTTTATAAATTTCTTAACACTTATTTTTATATTTTTTGTAAATTTTAGTCATATAAAAAAACAAATTAATATTTTTTTATTTTTTTATAAAAAAATGAGACAAATCATCAATTTAATGCTATAATAACAGAACAACATTATAAGGGGGATTTTATGGAAATCAATAAAAAGAAAATTATTCGCATGTCGTTGAATTTAACGCTTCTTAGCGCGTTATTTCCTTGCGTATTATTGTCAGCAGACTTACGCCAAAGAGATGGGAATGTTATCGTTTCAAGGACAGCAGATCTTACACAGTCAAGCAATAAAACTGATGTAATCAATATTAAAAATCCAAATCAAAATGGTGTGTCACACAATCAATTTGATGAATTCAGTGTTAAAGATGGGGTAATTTTTAACAATAGTTTAAAAGATGGAAATTCTCAAATTGGTGGATGGGTGGAAAGAAACCCAAATTTAAAACAAAATGCCAATACCATCATAAATGAAATTTTAAGCAAGCAAGCTTCAGGTATTAATGGGGCTGTTGAGGTGTTTGGACAAAGTGCTAATTTAATTTTTGCTAACGAAAATGGCTTTAGTGTAAATGGTGCAGCTTTTTTAAATACTAAAGGAGTTACGCTTAGTACAGGTAAATTCAATGGAAATTTCGCAGAAGTAACAAGCAATGGTAGAGTAGCCATTGGAGAAAAAGGGGTTATGGTTGATGGAGATTATTTTAATGTAATCAGCCGTGGGATTGATATCGCAGGTAGTATTGCTCACTATCAAAAGGGTAAGAATTTATCTAATATCAATTTTATAGCAGGACTTAATAAAGTTGATTTAAACACTGCAAATAGTCCAAAAATTCTTGAATCCAAGCAAAAAGATGAAAAAATCGATTATGGTATCGATGGAAAATATTTAGGATCTATGTATGCAAATACAGTTACTCTTGTCAGCACAGAAGAGGGTGTTGGTGTAAGACATAGCGGGGTGATACGCGGAATCGAAGATGTTATAGTAAAAGTAAAAGATAAGGCTGAATTCCAAGCTATAGGTGTGAATGCAAACGGAAGCGTTAAGATAGATGCTAAAGACATTAAAACCTCTTTAATCAATGCAGATAAGATCGATTTAAAAGCAAGTGGAAAAGTCACAAATGAAGGGCTTTATAAAGGGAAGCAAATTCAAATCAATGCAAATGATTTTGAAAACGCAAAACAAGTAAACTTTAGCCAAGAAACAAAAGATATTTTTGATGTAAATCAAGAAAATTCTAAAATTTATGCAGATACTTTGGCTTTAAATACTCTAGATAAAACTAGCAATTTTGGCTTTATTAATGCTTTAAATGATATTAAAGTTGATACAAATTCTTTTGACAACCAAGGAGAAATTTCAGCAAATAAAGATATAAGCTTAACGCTTAATGACGATGCTTTTGCTAATAGTGGTAAAATTTTAAGCCAAAAAGATATTCAAATACAAGCTAATAAAGATTTGACTTTAAATCATGGAAATTTATACGCGCAAAATTTACTCCATATAAAAAGCTTGAATGATTTAAATATCAATTCAAAACTTGAAAATGCTTCTTCAATAAATCTTGATGCAAAAAATATTCATGTTAAAAATCTTGTTGCTAGCGGAAAAGAATTAAATCTTCACGCGGATGAAAATCTTGTAAATGATGGTTATTTATTTTCAAATAACAATCTTAAAGCCCAAGCTACAACCCTTACAAACAATTCCACTTTTAATAGCTTAAATGATTTGTATTTAGATGCCAATACAATCAATAATAATGCTTTAATCTTTGCAAATAAAGATGTGAATATTGAAGCAAATATTTTAAACAATAATGCAAATTTAATAGGAAGTCTTGAAAGTTCAACTGAACATTCTCAAGGTTTTGGCCAGGCTGATTACGGTGATACTGCTTTTAAACGATGGAATATGGATGTAGGAGTTTCAGATATTGTAAAATATAATAATTTATTAGACAGTAAGCAAGCTTCTATTCAAGCGGGTAGAAATGTCAATATCAATACTCAATCACAAGATAACGCTAGACAAATCAACAACAGCGGAAAAATTCTTGCTCAAGGGGATATTGTATCTTTTGGAAATATAGATAATAAATCCTTAAGTAAAGAAGTTTCTATAAAAGAAGTTTTAGAACAAATCAAAGTCGATGGCTTCTTTGCTAAAGAATATCTTGGATCTTGGAATACAAATTCAACTTATTATTTCGTAGATCATGAAAGTTTACTCGATGCTTTAAGATATTTTTCTACCACTCAAGCAAAAAATCACCAAAGAGAATCTGCGTGGAACGCTCTTAAAGATGCTGCTGCTAAAAATTCAACTTTAAATCAGTATTTTTCTTTATTGTTTGGTGCTGATTATGCTTCAAAAAGATTTGTTCCTGATCAAAAAGAATGGAATCTTGATGCAAAAATTGTTTTCAAAGCAAAATCTGAAGCTCTTATCGCATCAAAGGGTAAATTAGATCTCAATGCTAAAGAATACAATCAAGGTTTAGTAAGTACTTTGGATAAAAATTTTGCTTTAGTTGAATCAGATCTGAAAAAAGCAACAAATAGCCGTGATTTAATTTTAAATTCTATACCTGATCTTATCAACTCAGGTTTGTTTACTCTTGAAAATAAGACAAAAAATGATATTACTTATGAATACACCACAAATACTTCTATTGTAGATGAAAATGAGTATTTTGGATTTTCAAGCATTTTGGATGAATTTAAAAACAAAAATGTAAATAAATTCAATGTGATAGGCGATTCTTTTTTTGAAAATCAGCTTATTAATGCAATGTATGCTAATGCATTACAGTCTAATGCTAAATTGAGCAAAGAAGAAATCAAAAGATTACTTAAAAATGGAGCAGAATACGCTAACGCCAATGGCTTGAATTTAGGACAAGGTTTGATCAAAAATAAAGCTGTTGATAAAGACATGATTTTATATGTACTTATCAAGCAAAATGGTAAAAATGTAATGGCTCCTATGCTTTATCTTTCTGAAGAGACAATTGCAAATAACCAAATCAATTCTAATCTTGCAGGAAAATCAAGCGTAAATATCAATGCAGAAACATTTAATTCTTTATTAGGTGGTGTAACTTCAGATGGTAAGATTAGTATCACTGCTGATAATAAAATCAATTTACATAGTTCTAGTCTAAATGGAGAAAATGTAAATCTAAACGCAAATAATGTCAATATAGATACTGTTTTGGGTATAGATGAAAAAGGCTCTTACAGTTCAATTAAAAAAGGAGAAATTAAAGGAAATAGTGCTGTTAGTATCGATTCAGTAAATGATTTAAACATTAAAAATAGTGATATTTCAACTAGTGCTAATGATTCTAAAATTGCTTTAGAATCTCAAAACGGCAATGTAAATATAACAAATGATTATTCTAAGTCATCTTCATTTGAACAAGTTAATACAGATAAGCAAAAGTCAAATATTGCAACAACAACAGAAGGTGTTTTAAATGCAAATATTAACGGGGCAAATGTAGAAATTACTTCTAATAAAGATGTGAATATCATAGGTAGCAATATCAATGCTGATTCTAAAATAGACATCAATGCTAACAATGTTAACATTAAAGATGCACACGAGAACAGTAAGGTTGAGACTAATAGCATATATTTGAGTCCAGTAGAACTTACTTATAAAAATACTGATTTAGAAATTTCAAAATCTGTAGGCAGTACTTTAAATTCAAAAGGTGATATTAATATTAATACAAATAGCAATATAGCAATTACAGGTTCGACTTTACAAGCGGATAAATCTGCAAATTTGAACGGAAATAATATCACAATAGAAAATGGAGAAAATAAAATTTCAAGTTCTTCTCATTCTTCAACAAGTTCTATCGCTGGATATAGACAAAGTTCCGCAAATACTGAGTCTTCTTTAGCATCTTCATCAAAAATTCAATCCGATAATTTGAATTTAAATGCTCAAAAAAATGCAAGCATCAAGGGAAGTGAGCTTAGTGGAAGCGAGATTGACATCAAGGCAGATAAGGTTGATTTTATAGCAGGAGAAAATAAAACTCATACAGAGAGCGATTCAATAGCTTTTGGAGTTTTTGCTAATGCTAATTTAGAATTGGCTGGAAATGGACTTGTTTTGGATTATAACTTTGCACAAGATAAAACAAGTATCACCACAACAAAAGATTCTAATGGTCGATCAGGGTCTGATAGCTTAGGATCTGGTGAGATTGGTTTAGAAATTTCTAAGAATAGAACAGTAAGCGATGAACTTTCTCACACTTCTAATACCATCAAAGGTGCAAATATTAATATCAATGCAAACAATACCTTGGATATAGGTGGTGCTAATTTTGAAGCAGATAAAGATATTAATCTTAAAGCAGGGGACATTGCTAGTTCTAAATATGAAGATGTTAAGACAGAAAATAGTACAGGATTTAGTTTGTATGCTAAAGAAGTTATCGAAGCAGGTAGCCCTATAGCTTCTGTTATTAATCAATCAGTACAAAATGCAGCTGCTGAGAAGCAAAATCTAGGCATAAATTATGGAATAGTAGCCTCTCAAGTTTTAGCTAATGCTGGAAATCTCTTTACGAGCAACCTTATCAGTGCTGATTCTAAACAAACTGTGGGATTAAAATTTAACCACGATAAAAGCGAAAATTCTAGTGAAAATATTTCTAAAATGAATGCTGGTGGTAATTTAAATTTAGAAAGTACAAAAGGAAATATTGTTTTAAATGGAGTTGAAGCAAAAGGTGATAGCATTAATATTAATGCAAAAGGTGATGTTGTTTTAAATGCAGTAAAATCAAAAAATTCATCCTCTGATACTTCTTTGGAAATTGCAGCTTCTAATAAGCAAATCGCAGGATATCATTTAATTGATGGTGGAACTGTAAGCGGAGGTGTAGAAGGTTATGCTAGCGCATCACATTCTAAAACAAATGAAACAAAATTTACTAACACAAATTTAGATGCTAATAATATAAATATCAATACAGGTAAAGATTTTGCGCTTAATGGAGCTAATGTTAAGGCTTCTAATGATGCTACTTTAAACATAGGTGGAAATTTGGAAGTAAATTCTTTAGCCGATAGTCTTAATTCTCAAAAATATAGTGCCTTGTTGGATGCGTCAGGAACTGGAGGTTTGTCAAGCAATCATGTTGTTACAGGTAGTCTTTCAGGTACTTTGGGTATAGGATATGGTAAAACAGATAAAGCAACTGTTGCGACTCAAAGTGGTATCAGCGCAGGAAATGAAATTAGTGGCAATGTTAATGGCGATTTGAATTTAAAAGGAGGTATTTTAAATTCTGATAGTCAAAAAGGAAATTTAGCTGTTAATGGTCAAGTTACAAATTCTGAAGTAAGCATCCATGAAAAAAGCGATGGAGCTACTGTAAGATTTAGCGGTGGAGCAGATAAGAGCTTTGCAGCAGTAGTTGATATAGATGATCATATCAGTAAAGAAGGCGGTGTTAATTCTGCGGTAAATATTGGCATTAACAATAAAGACTATGGTATAAGTAAAGATACTCAAAATACCACAAAAACACAAGATAATTCTTGGGCGGGAGGTACTATAAATCTTGATTCTTCGATTTCTAAAATAAAAGATGGAATAAGCAAGATTACTGGGTCTAAATCTACTTCTGAGCAACCATCAAGCCAACCAAATTTAGATCACTCATCTAATCAGCAACCGTCAAATCAAGCGTCAAACCAACCGTCAAATGATGGACCTTATATCAATGAAAGTACAAATACTACAAGGTTATAGGTGAGACTTTTAAAAATCGCATTTTTGCTTATGAGTTACATCTGCTTATCGCAAGCAGATGACTCTGCAAAAATGTTTAATTTACTAGATAAAAGACAGCAGCAATTACACATACAAAAAGAATTTGATGAATTAGAAAAAAAGCAACAACAAGAAAAAGATGCATATTTAGAAAAACAAAAACCTGAAGATAAAATCTATATTTTTAAACAAATTCGTTTTAAAAAAAATGACACGCTTACTATGCAAGCCAATCGCATTTTAAAAAAATACATCAACCAGCCTTTGAGTGTCAATGATATTTATAAAATAATTAAAGAGCTTACAAATTTTATCGTTTCAAAAGGCTATTCAACCTCTAGTGTAACTATTGATGAAATTGATAAAGAGCGTGATATACTTTTTCTTGATTTACAATATGGTTTTGTAGGAGAGGTATATCTTAATGGAGATAATAATACAACAAGATTAGATTTTGGTATGCCCTTAAAAAAGGGTGACAAATTCAATATTTATGATTTGGATACAGGCATAGAAAATTTAAATAACGGTGCAAGAGATGTTAAAATTTCTATAAAAGCTAGTGACAATTATGGTTATTCTGATATATTTATTAATCTAAAACCAAAATTACCTAGCTTGGTGTTAGACTTTGATAATAGCGGTTATAAGGCTAAGGGAGAGTATAAAACCAGTGCTTATCTTTCTTTAAATAATATTTTCAATCTAAATGATTCTATGCGTCTTGGTTTTATCAAGAGCTTATTGAAAAATATGAGTCAAAACCGCGAGAATATTTATATATTGAGCTATAATTTACCCATACAGAGCTATCAGTTGTCCTATTCTTTACAATATAGTGATAATAAAAGTGTGATTGAAGGATATAATAATTCTTTTATAAAAAATACGGATACAAGTTTAAGACATAAAATTACTTTGAAAAAGATTTTACATCGTACAAGTAAGGATAAATTTTCAATTTATGCCAATTTAGGCATTAAAGACAATATTAACAAGATCGATGATTTTCGTTTAGAAAGTTCAAGTGGCAGGTATTCAAGTATTGCTAGCGGGGTTGAGTATTCAACACTAGCATTTGGGGGATTTTTATTTTTAAATTTAGAATACGAAAAAGGAATTCCATTTTTGGATTCTAAAAGAGATACTGAAAATTCTTTATATAAAATCGAATTTAATAAAGTAAATTTTAATTTAAGCTATCAAAAAAGTTTTTATATAAATGATAGTTTGGGATTTTTATATCAAAACAGCTCAGGCGCAAGTTATTCTAATGAACCTTTGTTATATGCCAATAAATTTTTAATTGGCGATGAATACACAGTTAGAGGGTTTAAAGAAAGTTCTGCTGCGCTTGATTATGGAGCATATGGTAATAATACTATTTATTTGCAATTTTTAAATGCACCTAAATATTTAAGAGCGCTAGAACCTTTTGTTGGGTTGGATATGGGCTATGGCAAAGATTATCTTTTACCTAATAAAGATTTTTTAGCCGGTTTTGCTTTTGGTTTTAGATATAATCTAAATCATTTTTCTTTAAATTTAACAGCTTCTAAAGCCCTGCATAAATCTTCTAATATGCCAAGCGAAACGATTCCTATTTATCTCAGGGCTTCTGCATTTTTTTAAGCTTAAGAAATGAAAAATGGATTGATTTCTTTTTTATCTTCAAAAGCTATACTTGTATAACTTTGATTTTTAAATCGAAGTTCGTAGCTTTTGTTTGCTTCATGCTTGGTGTAAGTTAGAGCAATTTTTAGAGCAAGTTCTAAATCTTTTTCACCTGCATTTTCGCTGAGTAAAGAATAAGCCCCGATTAAATCTCCAAGTTCTATCACTTCATATTTAGATGTTTTTAAATTTCTTAGCAGCTCATTTTCTAATTCATTTCTACCTATGATCATTTTAGCTCCATTAGGCAGTCTTAAATGGCGTCCGTATTTTAAAAGTTGCGCATCATTTACTTGCATATCTTTATCAAATTCTATAAAGTCGCGAATTTTTTTAGCAAAACTATCAAGCGTGAGCAAGCATCCTCCGCCAGGACTTTCAAAGTCTTCTAAACCAAATTGAGTGGCAAGCTCAAGTTGTCTTTTACGACTTCTTCCGCTAATACCTTCAAGCTTTTCTCTATCCACCCAGCCTTCTCTTTCAGGCTTGGTTAAAGGTAAATTTTTTGCACACATAGGACGAAGTATCAAATCTTCCTCATCTAAAGCCAGTTTTTTAACCTTAGCCATCGCATCACCTCTTTGGCTCATAGGGCGCTGTCCTAAAACTTCACCGGTGATGATAAAGCTTGCATTTTCTTCTTTTAACATTGCAAGTGCGGTTTTAAACATAAAAGCGTGGCAGTCTATGCAAGGGTTAAAGTGTTTTCCATAGCCGTATTGTGGATTAAAAAGTACTTTTTGCAAATATGAATTTCTTACATCTATCATTTCAAAATCTGCACCTACCATTGCGGCACGCTTTTTCATGATTTCACTTTTATCGCTTGTGCTCCCAAAGCCTATGTTAATATTTAGAGCCTTTACTTCAATACCTTGAGAAGTGATAAGTTTCATTGCAAGCATGCTATCAAGTCCGCCACTAAAAAGGGCTAATGCTTTCATTTTTTCCTTTCAGATATATAAAATTTTCTTATAATTTGTCGATTTTAAAAGGTACAATTTTAACCAAAAAATCTTTAAATTAAGGACTAGCAAGTGCTAAAAATGATTTTAATTTTAAGTATTTTGAGTTCTTTTGTTTTTGCAAATTCTTGTGTTTATTATGAGCAAGAACTTAAAAAATGTAATTCTTTGAAAAATTCACATGAAAAGAAAATGTGTCGTTTAGGATTATTTGCAAAATGCAAAAAGGATAAAAAATGAAAATTGATACTCATATTCGCCCTTTAACTATGCAAACAGATAAAAAAGAATTAAGCGTTTTAAAAAAAGAAGATGAAGATAAAATTCCTGTTCAGGATTTATCAAGCACAAGTACTGCAGGCGTTAAGGTTGTTTTTGAAAATAAAAAAGGTGAGCTTATAGCCTTAAATTTGAGTGATGAAAATTATAGCAGCTTGCAAAAGAATTTTGCTTCTTATACAAACTATGTTGCTCGAAGCGATGGAAGTATAAGGCTTAATGGCGAAGCAAATGAATTTATTGCAAGTTGGTTTGAAAATATAGAGGATAATTTTAATTCTTTAAGTTCAAATTTAAACTCAAATATTCAAGACAAAAGTATAAAATTAAATTTTCATTCAAATACAATCAATCAAAGCATGCAAAATTTAGGCTCTAAATCCAGTGATGAAGAAATATCTAATGATGCAAGCATAGAGAAAAAATTGAATTTCTTTATAGATAAAGATGTAGATAAAAATGGCAAGATAGATGATAGCGATGTTAAAGAACCGAGTATGAGAGAAATTTTAAACGATATAATTAAAACATCAAACAGGGCTAATGCTATGCAAACCATAGATCCACAAAAGGTTTACAAAAAAGATGATAGTAGTGAGCCTACAATCAAAGAAAAAGATAAAAAAGAGGATAAGGATCTACTTGAAATTGCTAAAGAAAAAGGATTAAGTGCTTTGAGTGCAGATGAACAAGCAAAGCTTAAGGCGAGCAATCCACAGATTTTCGAAAAACTTCAAAATAAGTCTTTACAGAATTTAGGCGAAGATTTGAAAAAAGATTTAATCTCGCAAATAAATAATAATGAAGCTATATTTGTAGATAAAAAAGTATAAATTTTAAAGATAAAATGAAATATTATAGCGCTTGCTCTAATTTTAAGTAGAGCAAGTTTTGTAAATCATCCTTTTAGGTTATACACTATAGGTAAAACTATTCTTAGATCGCTTTGATAATAAGGAAAAAAAGCTGAAGCCTTGCGTATACTTTCTAAAGCGCTTTTATCTAATAAATTATGCCCAGAGCTTTGAATGATTTTTAATTCTGCTAAGCTTTTATTTTCCTTCCATAAAAATTCTACTTCCACAACACCTTGCATACGCATTCTTCTTGCCTGTCTTGGATAATTTTTTCTTGCTTGTTCCATGATGGCTTTTTGAATTTTTTCTAATGCAGGATGATTATCCTTACCATAAGTGAGCTGAGTAGGTTTTGTATCAGGATTTTGTAAACTTTGGCTTTGTGTTGTATAGGTTTGGGTTAAGGGTGCTGTATTTTTTTGTATAGGCTTGATTGTTTGTATAGGTTTTATCTGTTTTTCGGCTATCTTTTTAGTTTTTTTTACAGGCTGTTTTACGGGTTTGGATTTATGTTGTTGTATAGGCTCAAAACTTGTTGGGATGGGTGGAGTTTGGCTTGCTTGACTTTGAATAAAATGTTTCATAGCTAGGGCAAAACTGTCTTCATTTTTAAATTCTATTTTAAAAAAATGAGCGGGATTAAAAAGCAAAAAAGCTAGAGGTAAGAAAAATAAAAATGTTATATAAAAAGCTTGTAGTTTATGGCTAGATAAAGTATTTTTCATCTATTTTTCTCTGTTATAATTTGGAAATTCTCATGTTCTTTAGCTTTTAATAAATCAATAATTTGAACAAAACTTTCAAATTTTGCATTTTTATCACTTTTTAATTCCACTATAGTTTTTTTATGAAGCGAAGAAATAGCATCACTTAAGCCTTTTAAATCTGTGGCTTTATCATCTAGGTAAAAAATATTGTTTTCATCGATACTAATAGATATTTTTTTTTCATCATTGTTATGACTTAGGGCATTTTCGCTAACGGGTAGATTGATTTGAATTTTACCATGAGCAATGAAAGTTGAAATGCTAAGAATGATAGCAAGTAAAACAAGCATTATGTCTATAAAAGGAACTATATTCAAACCTTCATTTTTAGGTAGTTTAAGCATTTTTATTTACCTTATAAGCATTGCTTAAAAGTGAAACCTTACGAAGCAAGGCGTTATAAGCCATTAGGGCAGGTATGGCAACTAAAAGCCCTAAAGCAGTGGCTTTAAGAGCTAAAGAAAGTCCTACAACTATGGATTTAACATCGATATTTCCTGCTATTCCCATTTCATAAAAAGTAATCATAATTCCTATAACAGTTCCTAAAAGCCCTATATAAGGAGCATTAGAATAAATGATATAGATGGTAGTTAAATTTTCGCTGATTGCATCATCAAATTGCTCTTGATTTTCATAATTTTTAAAATCTATTTTTCTAAAAAATAACACTCTTTCAATCACGCACCAAAAAGCTACAAATGCCATAATTCCTAAAATTATAAAGATAATTAAATCGATATAATCTTTTAAAAATTCCATAATCTAACTCCATGATTTGATTAAATTTTCGCGATTATACTACAATAAAAATAAAATTATAATTAATATTAATTATCATAATTTTTTAAATAATTATATTTTGCAAGTTTGTGGCTTAAAAATTTAGGCTATAATTTTTTTAATATTTTAACCTTTAAGGAAAAGCATGCAAGAAAGTTATAATTTTACTTCTTTTGTTCTTCTTGATGAAGCCGAGTTTGATTTTTTAAAATTAAAAAAATCACTTGAGGATGATTTTGATATATGGATTGCTGATGAAAATTTTACCCAAGATGGTGTAATTTTTTCTTTTAAAAATATGCTCATTACTTTAAATTTAATTAAAAATCCTATACCCAATAACGAAGCAGAATATTATGCGAATTTTAATTTCATGTGGAAAGATGCTTTAGAGCAAACTCAAAAACATAAAGCACACCTTCTTGTATCTGTTTTAAGTCAGAGCGAATCAAAATTAGATCAAGCTAAGCTTTTTACCCAAATATCATCTGTGTGTTTGCAAGATGAGCATGCATTGGGATTTTATACAGGAGGGGTTGTTTTAGAGCCTAAATTTTATATAGAAAATGCAAAAATGCTAGAAGAAAATCGCTTGCCTGTTTACAATTGGATCTATGTCAGTGTTTATCCAGGGGATAATGGCAACAATGCTTATACTTATGGCCTTAGAAATTTTGATAGACTAGAATTTGAGGTTTATGATGCAAAGATAGAAGAAAAAGAGCTTTTCTTTACTTTATATGATATTATTTTGCATATTTTAACTTATGATCTAACTTTAAAAGACAATGATACTTTAAAATTTGAAGACGGTAGAGTACTTTCTTTTAAGAAAAGTAAAGGTGTAGGCGTTGAAAATGAGAGCTTAAAAATTAGTTTTTAAGTTTCACATTCACTTCACAAAGATAAGCTAAACTTCTTTCAACAAAACACAGATAAAAGGAGATAAAAATGAAATTGAAATTAGGTTTAGCAGCTTTATTGGGCGCTACAGTACTTTTTGCTAGAGATATGGTTGTTCCTGTGAGTGAGCTTCCAAAAAATGCACAAGATTTTATATCTAAGAATTTTAAAACTGCACAAATTGCTTTGGTTAAAAAAGATATAGATTCTTATGATGTGACTTTAAATGATGGAACCGAAATTGATTTTATTATCAATGGAGAATGGAAAGATGTAGATGGAAAGTATAAAGCTCTACCAAATACCATTTTACCAAATATTATGCCAAAAATTAGCGCTTCATCAAATGCTCAAATTATAGAGGTAAGCAGGGAAATCAACGGATATAAATTTGAACTAAGCAATCAATTGAAAATTTATACCGATGCGCAAGGCAATATCCTAGGACAAAAATTCGATTATTAATCCTTAAAAATATATAAATTTGGAGACATTGAGTTTCCAAATTGCTTATAATTTTAAAAATTTCTCTTTGTTAAATCTAAAAATATATGGTTTTTTGCATAAAAAAACCATCTTGAAATTGTATTAAAATAAAATTAAAATATAATCTTAATAAAACTGATATTTCAAAAATATTCTACAAAATCATAAGAAAAATATCAAAAAATGGATTATTTATTTGATAAGTATGTTAAAATAACCTTAATTATTTTAATATTCAAATCTTTAAACAAGGAACAATGTATGAACACTCCTAAATGGACTAGTTATGATACAAGATGGGTTTTATCTCTTTTTGGAACCGCTGTGGGTGCAGGGATATTATTTTTACCTATTAAAGCAGGTGCAGGTGGTTTTTGGCCAGTTGTTGTAATGGCTGTGATTATTTTTCCAATGGTGTATTTAAGTCATAGGGCTTTGAGTCGTTTTGTATGCCAAGCAAATGGTAATGATAAGGATATTACTCATGCAGCAGAGGAGTATTTTGGTAGAAAAGTAAGTGTTTTTATTTCTGTGCTTTATTTCTTTGCAATTTTTCCAATTTGTTTAGCGTATTGTGTGGGCATAACTAATACTTTTGAAAGTTTTATTTATCATCAATTTTTACCGCTTTTAAATTCAGAGGGCGCATTTGCGGATCTTATTCGTGCTATGTATCAAGTAAGTGTGGATGATCAAGGAAAAACAGTGGCAAGTTTATTCCCTTTTTATCGTTTGCTTTTAGCTTTTATTTTGGTAAGTATTTTCATGCTTATCATGCTTTTTAGTGAAGAACTGATCACTAAAGTATGTGAATGGCTTGTGTATCCTTTGTGTGCTATTTTATTTATATTTTCTTTATATCTTATCCCACAATGGTCGCTTGAAAGCTTTAGTGCTATCCCTGGGGCAAAAGAATTTATCACTATAGTATGGCTAACTTTACCGGTTTTGGTATTTTCATTTAATCACTCACCTGCTATTTCTACCTTTTCTTTGAGTGTAAAAAGACAATACAAAGAACATTCTGTAGAAAAAGCCAATCAAATTCTATTTAGAACTTCTACAATGCTACTCTTTTTTGTTATGTTTTTTGTGGTATCTTGCGTACTTTCTTTAACTCCTGCGGAACTTAGTAGCGCTAGAGCTCAAAATATACCTGTGCTTTCTTATTTTGCAAACAAACTTGATAATCCTTTTATTTCTTATGGTGGGCCATTGATTGCATTTTTAGCGATTTCTAGTTCATTTTTCGGACATTATTTTGGTGCTAGAGAGGGTGCTTACGGTATAGTAAGAAAATGTTGCAAATTAGCGGGCAATGAAAATCCTAATTTGAAAAAAATTGCTATTTATTCAACTTTAGTTATGTATGTTATTATGCTAATTACTGCTTATATTAATCCAAGTATTTTAGGTTTTATTGAGAGTTTAGGCGGTCCAATTATCGCAGCAATTTTATTTTTAATGCCAATTATTGCAATTTATACCGTTTCAAAAATGAAAAAATTTCAAAATAAAGCTTTAGATGCTTTTGTTTTTATTACAGGCGTTTTAACAATCGTTACTGTAATTTATACTTTTTAAGGCGGTGAATGAGTAATTTAAATATTTTCAAAATAGGCGTAGGTCCTTCATCATCACATACCTTAGGGCCTATGCTCGCAGGAAATTTATTTTGCAAAAAGATTTCTAAAAAATTAGATAAAATTGAGAAAATTCAAGTAACCCTTTATGGTTCCTTGTCTTTAACGGGCAAAGGACATTTAAGCGATAAAGCGGTTATTTGGGGTTTGAATGCTTTAGAGGCTAAAAATTTAAGCGCAGCTATACAAGAAGAAGCCAATAAAAATGCGATTGATAAAGGTAAAATTAATCTATGCGGAGAAAAAGAACTTCGGTTTAATTACGAAAAAGATTTAATTTTTTCTAAAGAGTTTTTACCTTTGCATGAAAATGGTATGCAAATTAAAGCTTTTAATGTTAAAGGTGAAACAGTAGATGAGGAAACTTATTATTCTATAGGCGGTGGTTTTGTTTTAACAGCCGCGGAATTAGAAAAGAGGGATAAAGGATCCTCTCAAGGCAAAAATAAAAAACTAGACATAGAGCTTAATAATGCCAAACAAGCTTTAGAGCTTTGCAAGAAAAGAGATTGGGATTTGGCTGAACTCTCTTATAGGTATGAGTTGCAATTTCACACAAAAGAAGAAATAAGATCATATTGTCTAGAAATTTGGGAAGTGATGCAAGAAGTGTATTATAATGGCACACATCCAAGTGAAGATTATTTGCCAGGAAAACTTCGCTTAAAACGCAGAGCAAAGGGACTTAAAGAAAGAGTCGCAATGACTACTGATCCTATGGGGATTATTGATTTTATCTCTTTGTATGCTATTGCAATTGCTGAAGAGAATGCAAGTGGAGCAAAGGTTGTAACTGCTCCTACCAATGGAGCTTGCGCAGTAATTCCTGCTGTTATGCTTTATCTTAAAAATCATACCATAGGTTTTAGCGATGAAAAAGCAATTGAATTTTTATTAGTAGCTATGCTTATAGGTTCTTTTTATAAGAAAAATGCAAGTATTAGTGGAGCAGAGGCAGGTTGTCAGGCTGAAATAGGCAGTGCTAGTTCTATGGCAGCAGGAGCTATGGCCACAGTTTTAGGAGCCAATGCTTTTAAGGCTTGCAATGCTGCTGAAATGGCAATGGAGCATCATTTAGGACTTACTTGTGATCCTGTAGGGGGCTTGGTTCAAATTCCATGTATTGAAAGAAACGCTTTTGGGGCGATAAAAGCCATCAGTGCAGCTAGAATGGCAATGACACGCAAATCTACTCCTGTAGTCAGTCTTGATGAGGTTATAGAAACCATGTATGAAACTGGTAAAGATATGAATTATAAATATAAAGAAACCTCTTTAGGTGGACTTGCTACAAATTTAAAAACAGTGTGCTAAGATTTTACTTTGCACACTGTTTATTTTTTCGCGTATTTTTTCATTCTTTGAGTTAAAAATTCTTTCATTTCTTTTTTACTAAAACTTTTTAAAATACGAATTTGTTTAAAAAGTAGGCCAAGATTGATAATCCCCATAACCAAAAGCAATAAACAAATCATCAAAAAAACAAGATCGATGGCACCAAATTCATTGATAGCGGCTAAACTTGCAAAAAATATACTTGCTAGAAATAAAAAAATTAAAAGTAAGATTTGTTTTAATTTTGCTTCAGCAAAATTATCACTATTTTGAGTGAAATTTCGAAAAAGTATGATTTTTTTGCCTAAATTTGAAATTAAAATTTCATCATTTTCTTTAAATAAATTTTCTTTCAAGCTTTGATAAAAAAAGATTTCGTTGTTTAAATTTAGCTCATCTTTAAAACTAGCTAGTGTATAATCTTTATAAAAAAAAGATTTGATTTCGCTTTTCTTTTCTATTTTAAATAATCTTAAATCATTTCTTGCATAAAAAAATCCGCTAAAGCTCATAAATGCCATAAGTGTCACTCCCTAAAAAATTTCTATAAAGTGGCTTAAAATTCAAAGACATTGTAACATTTTTTTCATCATTTAAACTTGAACTTTGAAAAATCAAAAACATATCCATTTCATCCTTAAAATTTTTTAGAAAATTTTCCCCACCTTCATACATTAAAAATTTAGCCTCGTTAGGAATTTGGGCATAAATTTGGCGATGAGGTACATTAAATAAAGGGATACTTTTGTCAAAATTTTCTAAATTTTGATGACTTAAAATACAAAGATCAGGCGCCTTGCCCTTACAAAGTCTTGCATCAAGTATAGGACGATCTTTTCTTATCGTTTCTCCTCCTAATACAAGTAAATCAATCACGGAACGAATTTTATGCGCATAAGTACGACTGAGATCATTGCTTACGATTTTGCCAAAAGGCGAGCCATTCATTGAAAGGGCAAGTTTGAAAAGTTTAAATTGTCCTTTTTGCCATTTCAAAAAGGGTTTTAAAAGTTTTTTTCCTTCGTTTTCAAGAACGCCAAATTCAATCCCCACCCCTTGTTTTTTTAAAAATTCTGCACCTTTGCTTGCAATCTCATTCTCATCTTTAACGCTGATAAAAACTTTTTTAAAGCCAAGCTCGCTAAAAAGTTTGGCACAAGGAGGTGTTTTTCCTTGATGAGAGCAGGGTTCAAGTGTAACAAAGGCTATACTATCTTTAAAAATACCTCTATGATTCTTGCAAATAAATTCATGCATCGCATTTGCTTCTTGAGGTAATGAAATTTCAGGATTTAAACTTGTAAAAGCATGGGCTATAGCATTTAATTCTGCATGAGCACAGCCTGCTTTTTCATGAGCTTTTATGGCTAAAATTTTTTCATTTTTATCTAGTATAACGCAACCTACAGCAGGATTAGGGTAGGTTAAAAATTGATATTTCCAAGCTTCATTTAATGCTAAATTCATGTAAAAATTTTTCATTTCATTCCTTTATACCGTGCTTTTTTTGTTTAAAATATTTAACACAACCGTGGATAGTAAGGAATTGTAGCTTTTTTTGCAATGAAAAAACTTAAATTCGATAAAAATATCGATTTAAGTTTAAGAATTAAAATTTATTGCATTTGTGAACTCTTTTTTTAGGTGTTCCTTCGTAGCAAATCTCGACTTTACCTTCAACTCCTCTTGTTTCCCTAATGAGTTTTGCCATAGTTTTAGCATATTTTTTATAGTTTCTATTATTAAGATATTTTTGGGTTGAGAAATTTAAACCCATGCCTTTTGCCCATGCTTCAAATTCCACTTTATCTACTTTATTTTGAAAATGTTCTTTGATGACTTTTACTTCAGGTTGAATTTCATCGCTTGGCAATTCATTTGCCTCGGCAAATATAAAAAAAGATGAAAGTATAGATGAGATTAGAATGATTTTTTTCATAAATTGATCCCCTTTTTTTAATTAAATCAATTTATCATAGCAAAATTTGTTAAATCAAAAATATAATTATAAGTAGGGTGGCCGGGAGAAAGGGATTCGAACCCCTGGAGGTGTGACCCTCAACGGTTTTCAAGACCGCCGCTTTCGACCACTCAGCCATCTCCCGAATTGAAGTTATAAAAATTAAATGCCTTTTTTGGAGGCGACATCCGGATTCGAACCGGAGATCAAGGCTTTGCAGGCCCATGCCTTACCGCTTGGCTATGTCGCCCTGATAATTCTTTAGAAAAAGTGGTGCCCGAGGCCGGACTTGAACCGGCACGGAAGAAAAATTCCGAGGGATTTTAAGTCCCTTGTGTCTACCAATTCCACCACCCGGGCGGGTGATAATGGAGCGGGAAACGAGATTCGAACTCGCGACCCCAACCTTGGCAAGGTTGTGCTCTACCCCTGAGCTATTCCCGCGAAAGCTAAAGATGAAATTCTAGCAAAATAAACTTAAAATGAGTTTATTTCACTTTGATTATTTACAAATAAATAAAGCAGTACCATTGATACTTTGTTCTTCATCTTTTATTATAGGCAAAGAAAGTTCTATATTATCGGCACTTTTCATACTATTTAAAGCTCTTGGATAAAAATTTGGAATTGATTCAATATTTAGATTTTTTAATATACAAGTTTTATTAAGATCTAAAGAATAAATTTTTTCATAAGAATAAGCCTTTTTTAGAAGATCGCTATAAAGTTTTTCTTTGTTGTCTTTTAGGGTTTGTTTTGAGAATTTAGGTTCTAAAGCAGGTGTAGAAATACCTATAAATTCACTTTTTGCAACGATTGAGTTTAAATCATTTAAAAGCTTGTTAAAATCCTCTAGCTTGTCCGCTTTAAACTCACATTCTAAATTCGCATGAAGTCTTTGTCCTTTAGGGGTTTGAACTCCGTCTTTATAAGAAAAATTAGGCTCAAGAGAGAAACTTCCACCACTGCAAAAATTTTCTTTTTTGGAGCGTTCTAGAATTTGATTAAAAGTATTAGAAATTTGAATTTTATCTTCATTGCTTAAAAGAGTTTGAGTGCTTAAATTTTCATTTGCCCAAAAGTTGATATTTGCACGAAAAATATCAGGTTTAGCTTGCATACTTGTTTCTATGCTTCTTGAGAAATTTAAAGTTTGAGTAGTTTTGTTTTGATTTAAAAACTCTACATTAAAAATCACTCCGGCTACAAAAAGTACCAAACACAAAAATCCTATTCCTAAACCTTTAAAAAATGCTAACATCTCTTTTTCCTTTAATAAAAATTAAATAATTGTAACAAATAAATATAAAATCCTATATCTTTTTTTAAAAATCTATATAAAATTTTGTTTTATATTGTAATTTTGTATCTTTATTTTGTGTTTTTATAAAATTTAAAAGATATGTAATGATTTTCATGTAATTTTTGTTATACTCTAACTCATGCAAAAACAAATGATTCAAGATTTACAAGCTAAACTACTTTTTTGGTATGATAAAAATGGACGCAAAAATTTACCATGGCGTAATTTGCAAAGTAAAGATTGTGATGAAAGATTAAAAGATATTGATAGAGCTTATGGGGTTTATATCAGTGAAATTATGCTTCAGCAAACTCAAGTAAAATCAGTTTTAGAGAGGTTTTATTTTCCTTTTTTGCAAAAATTTCCTACCTTGCAAAGTTTGGCTAAGGCAAATGAAGACGAGCTTTTAAAGGCTTGGCAGGGGCTTGGATATTATACTCGTGCTAGAAATTTAAAAAAGTCAGCTTTAGAGTGTGTAGATAAATTTGAAGGCAAATTACCTAAAAAACTTGATGAATTAAAAAAATTAAGTGGTATAGGAGCTTATACTGCAGGAGCTATCGCTTGTTTTGCTTACGATCAAAAAGTTTCTTTTGTAGATGGCAATATACGCCGCGTGCTTTCACGCCTTTTTGCCTTGGAAAATCCGAAAATGAGTGAGCTTGAAAGAAAGGCTAAGGAGCTTTTAAATTTAGAGGATGCTTTTAATCATAATCAAGCCTTACTTGATATAGGTGCTTTAATATGTGTGAGCAAAAATGCAAAATGTGGAATTTGTCCTTTGTATGATTTTTGCCAAGGTAAATTTAACACAGAGCTTTACCCTAGGGCTAAAAAAATATCTTATGAGAATGCAAACTTAAATCTTTTTGTATTTGAATGGGGTAAAAAATTTGCCATACAAAAAAGTCAAGATAAACTTTATAAGGGCATGTATAATTTTCCTTTTTTTAAGGAAGCGGAGAGCGAAATTTCTAAAAGTATGAAATTTTTGGGAGAATTTAAACATAATTATACGAAGTATAAATTAAACATTAAAGTTTATCATCAAATTTTAAAAGAGGAAAATAAAAATTATCAATTTAAAAGTTTAAAAGAATTAGAAAGTACCGCACTTTCGATACTTTCTTTAAAGGCTTTAAAACTAATTAAGCTCTGATTTTTATATCGCTATAAAAGTTTTAATTTTTCAAGTATAATTATGTAAAATATTAACTTATTTGAATCTTTTTAATTATTGAGCAAAAAATACTCTTGGATATATGATGAAATTTAAAAAATTATACATAGAATTAAGCGATATTTGTGGTTTAAAATGTGATTTTTGTCCTTCAAAAAAAGCTTTGCGTGGAGTGATGAGTGTAGAAAGTTTTTCTAAGCTCGCAAAGCAAATTTGGGATAAAAGCGAAATTTTTACCTTTCATCTTTTGGGCGATCCTTTGCTTTTAAATAATTTAGAAGAATATTTGCAAATTGCTAAAAATCATCAAATGAAATTAGAAATTACTACAAGTGGTTTTTATTTTAGTCCTAAAAATTCTAAATTATTATTAAAATACGATAATATCCATCAAATCAATATCTCTTTAATGGCTTTTTTAAGCCAAAATAAGCTTTCTTTGGAGCAATATTTTAAGCCTATTTTAGAGTTTTGCAAAGAGCATTTAGAGTATAAAAAATCAAGCTTTATCAATCTTAGACTTTGGAATTTAGATATTGATTTTAAAGCTCCTAGTGAAAATTTGCCTATTTATGAATTTTTAAGTAAAGAATTTGAAGTTCAAATTCTTACACATTTGGCTAAAAATCGTCTTCAAAGGCATATTTTGCTTCACCAAAACAAGCTTTTTAAATGGCCAAGTTTAAAAGATAAACCCCTTTATACTCAAGGAAAATGCCATGCTTTAAAAGAGCAAATAGGCATTTTAAGTGACGGCACGCTCGTGCCTTGTTGTTTGGATACTAAAGGCGATATATCTTTGGGTAATGTTTTTAATGCTGAATTTAAGAGCCTTCTTGATTCTAAGCGCATTCAAGAAATCAAAAAGGCCTTTGAAGAAAACAAGCGCATAGAAAAGCTTTGTCAAAGCTGTGAATTTTTTAAAACAAGATTGAGCGATTAAAAATTTTGATTTTCTAATCTTGTTTTAAATTCTTTAATTCTATCGATGATTTTTGGGCTTAAGCGTAACAATACATGGGTGTTTTTATTGTGATAAATTTGTCCCATTTGGGCTGCTTTTGTATTTTTTAACAAAGCATTAGCATTTAAGACATTGCCATCTGCATTAATGCCTAAGATCAACAAATCAGGATTTTGTTTTAGAATGTATTCTGCTGAGATTATAGGGCGTGCTATTTCGCTTTGAGGGCTTAGGTTTTTAATGCCTATGAGTCTTAATATATCTGCTATTAAAGAATTATCATTAAAGGCCATGAGTGGGTTGCTAGAATAAAGGTAAATTCCACTTTTATTTAAGGGATTTTTTTGCAATTCTTGCAATCCTTGTTCAAATTCTTCTAAAAGTTTCTTGCCTTGCTCTTCTTTGTCTGTGAGTTCTGCTAGAATTTGTATATTGTTTTTGATTTCATCGAGGCGTTGGGCTTTTAAATTGATACTTTTGATTCCAAAGTTTTTAAGCCCTTCTTCTAAATTTAAAGAATACGAGCTTAATATCACTAAGCTTGGCTTTAGAGCAACTATTTTTTCAAGAGAAGGGTGTGAAAAAGTTCCTACGCTAGTTATTTTTGAAGTTTTTTCTTCAGGGTAGATATTTGAGTGTTGCAAATTTGCAATGCCTACGATTTGATCTTGTGCATTTAGCATGAAAAGTGTTTCTATGCTTGCAGGATCAAGCACTACAATGCGTTCTTTGGCATTAAGTAGGGTTAAAAATAAACTCATAATGATTAAAATTTTTTTCATATTTTTTCCTTTAAAGCTAAGATATAAGGTTTTGAGTCTTTATAGACAATCTCGCAATTTAAATTGTAAATTTCTTTTAGAATTTCTTTGGTAAAAAGTTCTTTTGTGCTTCCAAAATACTTTATTTCTCCTTCTTTTAAAAACAATACCTTATCGCAAAACATAGAGGCCAAATTTAAATCATGCAAAATCGCTACAACTGCGATATTGTTTTGTTTTATCAATCTTTCGCAAAGGCTCAAAAGCTCGATAGCATGGTTTAAATCAAGTGCTGAAGTGGGTTCATCTAAAAAAAGAATTTTAGGTTTTTTAAGCAAGGCTCTTGCTAAAAGCACTCTTTGAAATTCTCCACCACTTAAAGAAAGTATATTTCTTTCTAAAAAGTTTTCCAATTTTAAAGTTTTTGCAAAATTTTCAACTTCTAAAATATCTTCTTTAGAATAATCACAAAAAGCATGTTTTAAATTTGTAAATTTGCTCATTAAAAGCACATCGATAACTTTTAAAGGTGTGTTTAAACCCGAATTTTGAGGCACAAAACCGCAAAGTTGTGCAAATTCTTTAAGAGAAAAGTTTTTTATATTGGTATTAAAAAGCGATATTTCACCCTTGCTTATATTTAAATTCTTAAGTATAAGTTTTAAAAGTGTGCTTTTGCCTGAACCATTAGGCCCTAAAATACCTATAAAAGCTTTATTTTGAAGCTCTAAATTGATATTTTTTAACAATTCTTTTTTATGATAGCTAAAACTTAAATTTTGTATCTTTAATATCATAAAAATCTCCTAGCACTTAAAGCCAAGTATAAAAATACAGGAGCTCCAAAGAATGCGGTTAAAACTCCTATAGGAATTTGTACAGGGGCTATTAGAGTCCTTGCTAGAGTATCGCAAATGAGTAAAAAAAGCCCTCCAAAAGCAGTGCAAAAAGGAATAACCAAAGCATTGTCATAATTTCTAAGCAAGAGTCTTACGGTATGAGGGATTATAAGCCCTACAAAGGCTATAAGTCCTGTAAAAGCTACTGCAAAAGAAACCGCTAAGGAAGAAACTATCAAAAGATTGATTTTTAATTTTTGGGCATCAACTCCTAAATTTCTTGCCTCTTCATCCCCGCTTAAAATGATATTTAATTCATTTTTATGTGCGTAAAAATACAGAAGACAAAAAATCAAAGGCAGAATCAAAATTCCTATACGAAACCAAGAAGCTGAACCTATATTTCCCATAAGCCAAGCGACTATCTTAAAAGAATCTTCCCCTATAAGATAGGTAAAAAATGAGGTAAAAGCTCCTAGAAAAGATGAAGCTGCGATGCCTATGATGAGTAAAGTAGCTATGGAAGCTTTTGAAGATACTTTAAAAATTGCTAATGAAAAAATAGCAGAACAAACAAAGCCTAAAATTCCATAATAATAATCAGGCAGTTTTAACAAATACGCTAAAACAGATCCAAAGGTTGCTGCTGAAGCTATGCCTATAATATAAGGATCTGCTATGGGGTTTGAAAATACATTTTGCGTTACTGCTCCACTGCTAGCTAAAAGCATACCGATTAAAATAGCCATTATAATACGAGGCAAACGCCCGTCTATGATGATTTGACGCAAAATTTCATTTTCACCAAAAGTATAGGAGAGAAGTTCTTTAGGGCTTAAATTTTCATCCCCTAAACAAAGTGCAACAACACAGGTGATTATATAGGCTAAAAAAAGCCCTATAATCACTAAATTTTTAGAACGCATATTTAAATTCAACATAGTAATTTCTGCCATTTCCAGCTAGATATTGATCATTTATGCTGTCTTGATAGGTGTAGTATTTTTTATCAAAAAGATTGCGAATGCCTGCTAGAATTTGTAGATTTTTATAATTATAATTTACACCAATATCCGTTAAAAAATAGTCCTTAATCCAAGAATTTCTAGACATCTTTCCTGTATTTTCATTAATAACTCCACCATCTTTTGCTCTTGAAAAATAGCTTAGATCTATATAGCTTGAGAAATTTTTACTCCAAGCGTATTCTACTCCGGCTGTGGCTTTGATTTTTGAAACATAAGGAATTCTAAGTCCATCATTTACACCTTTAGAAATTTTAGCATCAAGATAGCTTAGGCTTTCTTTTATAATCAAGCTATCATTAAACAAATATTGATGAAGGTTTAGTTCCGCCCCTAAACGACGCGTTTGGTCGATATTGTAGTATTTCCAAAATGCTCCTCCTGTAGCATGTGGATTTCCTAGATAAGAAATTTCATCCTTGCTTAGAGTGTAAAATAAAGTCAAATTAAAGCCATAAAAATCCCACCAAAAGTCACTAATCCCAAGTTCAAAGGTATCAAAAATTTCAGGATCTAAATTCGCAGCATAGTATTTTTGGCTTGTTTGATCTTTATTGACAAATTGTGCAGGAGTTGGAGAGATGAAACCTCTTTCGTATTTAATATACACATTTCCTGTATCGGAGTATTTGAAATTTGGAGTAATTTCAAAGGCAAAATTATTACTTGTACTATCGGTGTCAAAAAGCTCTGGAGTGCTTGGTAGTGGTCTGCCAAACATTATCATTTTACTTGTGTAGCTTCTGTGAGTATCATAAAGACTGTATTCGTATCTTGCACCACCTGAAATACTAAAAATATCATTAAATTGATGAGAGTCTAGAGCAAAAACAGAATGGCTTTGTTTATTCATATCCATTAGAGTTGTCATGGTATGACTCATTTGAAATCCTGGAATGTTTACATCATAATGAACTATACTTGTTCTTTTAGCATCATGATTTGCAAATTCATAACCAAAGATAAAATAAGAATCATCTTTATAATTGATTTTATTTTTTAAATTGATACCTGTAAGTGTGTCTTCAAAACCACTACCATCTTGATATACGGGAACACTCATTCCTCTATAAGTCATCACAGAAGTATCTTTTAGATATCTTATTTTTTGATTTTGCCAAAATGCCCCGAACTGAATTTCGTATAAATCATTAAAATAGTGATGATAATCTAAAGCAATTTCAGGTCTATTGATTTGAGTGATATTATCATTACTTCCTTTTTGGGTTGGATCGCTTTGAGCTTGTGCTTTTGTGAGATATCCACTGCTTGTATTTTTGCTTTCAAAATAATTATAACTTAGGGTTAAATCGCTATTATCGCCAGTATTTAGATAGGCTTTTGTATTGGCAAAATAGCCTTTTTGATTGTAGCCTTTTTGATAACCGTCGCGGTTAAAGCCTTGTATATCAAAACCAAATGTTAGATAATTATTGATTTTTTTAGCCCCATAAACCCCTAAATTTCCACCTAAATTTCCATGATCGTAACTACCGCCTTTAAGATTTAAAGCAAAAGCATCGGATTCTTGTTTTTTTGTGATGATATTAACCACACCCCCTCTAGTGCCACTTCCATAAAGCACAGAGCCTCCCCCTGGTATGATTTCTATGCGTTCTATATTGTTTAGATTGATGCTTTCTAAAGGGGTTATACCATGAGAATTATCAAGCACATTGATAGCATTTCCATTTACCATAACTTTTACAGCTATATTGGATTTGCTTCCTTGTCCACGCATATCGATATTGCGTCCTAGTCCAAAATTTACAAAACTAATGCCTGAAATTCTTTCTAGGGCTTGTTCTAAAGTATTAAATCCTTTTTTTTCCAAGTCTTTGCCATCGATAATAATCACATTGCGTAAATTACTATCTGCATCTTGTTCAAATCCTGTTGTGCTTACAACAACTTTTTGCATTTGAATGGCTTTATCATTCAATTCTTGTGCATTGATACTAGTGCTTAGTAAAAATACTAGTAAAGATAGCTTTAAAACTCTTTTGCTTGGATTCAAATTTTTACTCCTTTTAAATAAAATAAATAATGATAATATATATCATAATATTTGAAGAGAAAATTTATCTTTTATTAACTTAAATTGTAATAAATTTTTGAAAATTAAATGATTTTAATCTTTTTAAGTCATTTTTAATTTGATAATTGATACCATTTTTAACTTATATTTTGTTCTATAAAATTTTTAAAGAAAGGTAAAATAATGAGTTTTGAAAGTACTATTTCTCACATGAATGATCATCATCAATCAAGTTTGATCGATCTTTGTAAAAAATTTGGAGGAGTGAAGGATCCTAAGGGGGTAAGATTGGTCGGAGTTGATTTTGGAGGCTTGGATATAGTTTATAATGATAATGAAAATTTACGCATAGAGTTTCCTAAAAAAGCAAACGAAGAAACCCTTAAAGATGCGATCATCGCACTTTGTATGAGTGCAAAAAGCGAAAAGGATTTTAGCAAGATAGCTGAGGATGCAAAAGAATTTATGCTAAGTTTTAATTCTGTTTGTTTGGCAACTTTGGGAGTAGATAAAGAAGTGGTTTGTTCTTATGCACCGTTTGTAAATACTCCATGGGGAAATTATATTTATATCAGTGAGGTAAGCGAGCATTTTAATAATATCAAAGAAAATCCAAACAATATAGAAATAATGTTTTTAGAAGATGAGAGCAAGGCAGCTTCTGTTATACTTCGTAAAAGATTGCGTTATAGAGTTAAGGCTAGTTTTATCGAGCGTGGGGAAATGTTTGATAAAATTTATGATGAGTTTGAAAAACAAACAGGTGCAGATGGCGGAATAAAAACTATACGCAATATGCTTGATTTCCACCTTGTAAAGCTTGAATTTCAAAAGGGTCGTTTTGTAAAAGGTTTTGGACAAGCTTATGATATAGAAAATGAAAAAGTAACTCATGTTGGTGCAAACAGCAGCCCGCACAAATTCCCACATAAACATTAATCATTAGTCTTGTCTTCAAGACTAATGAAATTATAAATTCTGCTCTTGTAACGATTCTGCTTGATAATGTGCTATTAAAGGTTCGATAACTTCATCAAAAAGTCCATCTTGTAAAATAGCATCCAAACGATATAGGGTAAGATTGATACGATGGTCACTGATGCGATTTTGTGGAAAATTATAAGTGCGTATGCGTTCACTTCTATCTCCACTTCCTACTTGGGATTTTCTCGCTTCACTTTCTTGAGCTAAGCGTTCGCTTTCTTGCATTTCATAAAGTCTCGCTTTTAAGACTTTCATAGCGCTTTCTTTATTTTTATGTTGACTTTTTCCATCTTGATTGACTACTACTATGCCTGTAGGAAGATGAGTGATCCTAACAGCAGAATCTGTAGTATTTACACTTTGCCCCCCGTGTCCTGATGAGCGCATAACATCTATCTTAAGATCATTGGGGTTGATTTCTATCTCTATATCGTCTACTTCAGGCATAACCGCTATAGTTATAGCAGAAGTGTGTATGCGTCCTTGAGATTCAGTTTGTGGGACGCGTTGAACACGATGTGTTCCACCCTCGTACTTCAGTCTTGAGAAAGCTCCTGCACCTTTAACTAGCATGATAATTTCTTTAAAACCACCCACGCTTCCTTCACTAGAACTAACGATTTCAAGCTTATAGCCACGATTTTCAGCATATCTTGCATAAGCTTTAACAAGATCACCTACAAATAAAGAAGCCTCATCTCCACCCGTTCCTGCACGAATTTCAAGAAAAATATTTCTTTCATCATTTGGATCTTTGGGTAATAATAAAATTTTAAGCTCTTCTTCGAGTTTGGGTTTTAGTTCTTCTAAATTTCTCAACTCTTCTTTTGCAAGCTCGCCAAGTTCGGTATCATTAAGTAGGGTTTTGTTTTCTTCTATGTTATCTAGAGTTTTTAGGTATTCTTTAGCTTTTAAGACGATAGGTTCTAAATTCTTTTGTTCTTTAGAAAGCGCAGTCATTTTGCTGATATCACTGATGATATCAGAACTGCTAAGAAGAGAATTTAACTCTTCAAAGCGTTTTAAAAAAGGATCTAGTTTACTAGCTAACATTAAAAATTATGAGAGATTATGCAATTTTATTTACTAAAAGAGCTAGGCGACTTACACGACGAGAAGCTGTTTGTTTTTTAAGAAAGCCACGACTTACCATAGCGTGAATGCTTTTATTTGCGATTTTTAAAGCTTCGTTAGCAGCGTTTTTGTCGTTTTGAGCAGCAGCTTCTCTTACAGCTTTAGTGATGTTTTTAAGTCTTGTTCTATAAAATCTATTTCTTTCTGTTTTTTTGATAGTTTGTCTTGCTCTTTTTTCAGCAGATTTATGGTTTGCCATTTATTTTCCTTTTTTGAAATTAAAGACTAAATTATATAAGAATAAAATTTAAAACTATATTAATTTAAGCAAAATTTCAAAATAAATTTATCAAGTCTTTATCCCAAAAGACTAAATCAAATTTAAGTAAAAAACCATAAATCACTGCACTTAAGAGCCCTGCAAACAACCCTGCTAGCATATCATCTAGCATAACACCAAGTCCACCTTTGGTTTTTTTATCGATTTTTCCTATGATAGAAGGTTTGGTGATATCAAAAATACGGAAAAACACAAAGGCCATAAAAAAATTCAGTAAAGAATTAGCACTACTTGCAGCAATAGCACACGCTAGAAAAACCCCTGCAACTTCGTCAATCACTATATGTTTATCATCGTGAATCCCTGTTTTTCTTTCATAATCATCAATCACTCTTATACTGGCAATAAAAATTAAAATGCTCAGTAAAAACAAGGTAGTGATTCCTAAGTATTTTAGTATAAAAAAAGCAGGAATCAAAGCCGCTAAAGTTCCAAAAGTCCCTGGTGCTTTTTTTGCACATCCTGAGTAAAAAAAAGTTAAAAAAAGTTTTTGCATCGTTTCCTTTCAAACCATATAAGACATTTGATGAGTTTCTAAAAGCTTTTGATAAAATTCTTCATCGCTTTTGTATTCTAAAATTCCATCTGTTGCGAAAAGATCATTATAGATTTTTTGCAAATTTTTAAATCGATTAGGAAAAATAGAAGATAAGATAATACTTGAAACCTCTTTTCGCATAAAAACAGCAGGAGGTACAATGCCTGCTCTTAGCAAGTCTTTTAAAGACTGAGAATTATAGTGTAAATGATGATGGCATCCATGAGGGCAAGAGCGAGTACTCACTATCATGCGGCATGCATCGCAAAATACAAATTCAGGCAAAACAATCACTTCTATATCATAATCTTTAGAAAAATCATCCAGTATGGTTTTAGGTTGATTTTCATCATAAAACATTCCAAGTCCTGTGTGATTTTGTCCCACGACAAGTTTGGTACATCCAAGACTTTTAGCTAAAATGCTTTCTAGGCTAGGATTTAAATGAGCATGAAAGAGATTGATATCTTTAAGCGGGAAGATAAAAATTCTATCCGGTGGCAAATAACTTTGAATAAATTTTTTCAAATAATTTTGTTTCAAATCAAAATCAAAGCCATTAGCGTCAAAAGATTCTACAAGAAAAACGACAACTAAATCCGCTTTATCTATAGTCCAACGAAACATTCTTTCGTGTGCTCTGTGTAAAGGATCAAAACTTGAAACTATAGCGGTAATTTTATGAGCATTAAGATTTTCTTTGGTTTTATGAAATTCTTCTTTGATTTTTTGAATTGTGGAATTATAAATTTCTATCTCTCCTCCGATACAAATTTCACCCATATCATCTAAAGAACAAGTGTGTGGGCTAAAGATATTGGAAAAGTTTTTATTGTTTTTAAATTTGCTTTTAAGTGTGATATTCCCTACTGTTTTGTCATCAAGGATGAGGTCGATTTTACTCCCTATGCGAATTTCTTTAATGAATTCTTCTGAAACTTTTGGAGCAAAGGATAAGGGATAAGGAAAACTTTCTTTATTGAATTTACCTGTTTTTAAAATTTGTTTTGTTTCATTTTCATCCATTAAGTGAGTGCAACTTCCAAGCAAACCTTCCTTTATGAGAGAAAGAATACCCAGTTCGTTTTTGTCTATAGTGATACTTTTATTTTTTTTTGCTGATTTCATATTTTTTCCTTTTTTCCCATAAAGACTTACGAGAAATTCCTAATTTCTTTGAAAGATCTGTATCAGGAAAGACATTTTGATAATTTAAAATGATATATTTAACATATTCATCTATGGTTAAAATTTGATTACTGTCGATATTTTTTTCATTATCATTAAGGTTGATACATGGGAGTTCTAAATCTTCTATATTTGAATTAGTGTGTAAAATAACGGATTTGTTCGCGATAAATTCAAGCAATTTTTCACGCTCTAAAGGTTTTAAAACTTGAAAATTACTTAAAAATAAAAGATTGTTTTCTGTTGGAAGCTTCATCACTTTTTCTACTGAATTACTCACAGATAGATCAACATAAGAAAGAGTGATGTCGTATTCGTTGATATAATTAAATACAAAGGCATCAGCCGAACTTTGCTTGTTGGATTTTAAAACTACAGGGAGTTTTAGTTTTTTATAGTTGTATTCTGGAATTTTAACCGTTTCAAGTCTTGATTTGATATAGCTTTTATAAGCTTTATTTAGTATAGAGAGTTTTTTGAAGTCTTGGTAATGCTTGATTTTTCGTATCAATTCTTCTATCATAAAAGGTTTTTGTATATAATCGCACGCACCGAGTTTTAAAGGATTTGAAACCGTGTCTGTGCTGATATAAGAAATAAGCAAAATAATAATACTATGTTTAAATTCCGTAACTGCTTTTAAAAAATTACTAGTATTGGTAGAAAGTAAAACGATATCGTAGTATTTTTCAGGGTTACGCTCATCAAAGGAATTGATGATCTCGCAACTATAACCCACATCGCTAAGTTTGATACTTATGCTTTGAGCTAGATAAATTTCATTTTCTATAATTAAAACTTTCATATTTTTGTCCAATCAAAATATTTTAAATTTGCACTTGCTAAAACAGCCATACCCTCTTTGCGTCCTATAAAACCTAGCTTTTCAGTAGTAGTAGCTTTGATATTTACTCTAAATTCATCGATATTGAGAGTATTTGCTATATTTTGGGCTATGGCTTCTTTAAAATCTTTAAGTTTTGGAGTTTGTGCCATCACGCAAATATCTACATTTACGAGTTCAAAGCCCAGTTCCTTAACTCTTTTATATGCCTCTTTTAAAAGGTTCATGGAATTTGCATTTTTAAATTTTTCATCCGTATCAGGAAAAAGTTCGCCTATATCTCCTAGACAGGCTGCACCCAAAATCGCATCGGTTAAAGAGTGAGCTAAAACATCTCCATCACTGTGTGCTTTTAAGCCCATGGTGGGATGAATTTCAACCCCACCTAAAAGCAAGGGGCGTTCTTCTCCAAATTCATGAACATCAAAACCATTTCCGCAAAAGATTTCATTGCTTGGTCGAGGTAAATCAAGCTTTTTAAGATCTTCTTTAAAGGTTATTTTTCTAGTATTTTCTTCACCTTCAACAAACCAAATTTTTCCACCCACTGCAGATATAGCTGTACTATCATCTGTAAAGTCTAAATTTTGATTTAAGGCTTGTTTGAGTAAGTGAGTGCGTGAAATTTGAGGAGTTTGAATGAGCTTGATTTTTTCTCTTTGCAAGGCTTCATTTTCAAAAAGCGTAGTATCTGCGACTTTTAAAGCCGGAGTGATACAATCTGCTTTATCTAAATTTTCAATCAAACGATCAAACAAACTTTTGCTTACCAAAACTCTTGCTACATCACTTACCATTACAAATTCACTGTCTATGACTTCTAGAGCTTTTTTTAAGGATTCTGCTCTAGTGGCGCCGCCTTCAACAAATTCGTAATTTTTAGCAAATTTTTTCATGTAAGAAGTATTACTAGAAGTAACAACTATTTTTTTAAAAGGATAAAAAGTGCTTAAATTTCGCGTAGCATAAAGCCATAAAGGATCATCGCCAAGGCGTAGAAATTGTTTCTTTACTCCCATATCAAAGCGAGTAGAATTTCCAGCTGCTAGCATAATCAAGCTAAGATTGGCCATTTTTTTCCTTTTATTGCAAATATTAGTTTATATAATGTTACCATATTATACACTTATAAAAAGCTAAATTTTATTATTTTATTAGTAAAATTGATTTTTTAAAAATTAAGGAAAAAAGATGAAAGAGCAAATTTTAGAGAAATTAAAAAGCGTAAAATATCCTGGTTTTGATAAGGATATAGTGAGTTTTAATTTTGTAAAAGATATAAAAGTTGAAAATGAAAATGTTATCGTTGAGATTGAAATTGTTTCATCAAATCCACAAGTAAGCGAAGAATTACGTAAAAACATTGATGAAGCTTTAGCTTCTTTAAATTTGAAGAATTTACAAATTCATATCATTACTCCAAAAATTCCTGAAGAAAAAAGCAATTCAAGAAGTGGTAAAAATATCGCCCCTCAAGTAAAAAATTTCATCATGGTTTCAAGCGGAAAGGGTGGAGTAGGTAAGTCTACAACGACTGTAAATTTGGCTATTTCTATGGCTAAAATGGGAAAAAGAGTAGGGATTTTAGATGCAGATATTTATGGGCCAAATATTCCTAGGATGTTGGGTGAAACTAAAACTCAGCCTGAAGTGGTAGGGCAAAGATTAAAACCTATTTTAAGTCATGGTGTTTATATGATGAGTATGGGGGTTTTAATCGAAGAAGGTCAAGGGCTTATGTGGCGTGGAGCTATGATTATGAAAGCTATCGAGCAATTGCTTGCAGATGTGATTTGGCCTGAACTTGATGTATTATTTTTAGATATGCCTCCAGGAACAGGAGATGCGCAAATTACTTCGGCGCAAAGTATTCCAATTACTGCGGGTGTTTGTGTAAGTACTCCACAAACCGTTTCTTTAGATGATAGTAAAAGGGCTTTAGATATGTTTAACAAACTTCACATTCCAATCGCAGGTGTGATAGAAAATATGAGCGGCTTTTTATGTCCTGATAATGGCAAAGAGTATGATATTTTTGGTAAAGGCACCGCAGAGGAGATGGCAAAAGCTTATAAGAGTGAAGTTTTAGCACAAATTCCTATAGAGATGATAGTAAGAGAAGGCGGAGATGAAGGAAAGCCTGTGAGTTTTTATCATCCTGAAAGCGTAAGTGCAAAGCGTTATTTAATGGCAGCTGAAAAAATTTGGCAATTTATAGAAAAAATCAATAATGAAGGCGGTGCAGATAATTCTGCAATTCAACCCGTGATGAATGGAAAAAGTGCTTGTTCACACTAAAATTTTAAGGAGAAAAAATGATTATTAATACTAAAGAAGATTTTTTACTTTTAATTAAGCAAATTGAACAAAAAAATGGATATAGAAAACCTAAAGCTTTTGGTATAGCAAGACTTGATCGTGGTCAGCTTAATAAAAATAAAATTTTACAAGCTAGTTTTGCTTTGGTAAATTATGAGCAAAATTTTGGTTCTGCAGCGATTATGCTTGAAGCTTTTATGCAAAGGGGTGTTGAGATTGATTTTGAAGCAAGTGAATTTGTACAAATTCTTAAGCTTGAGGATATTGATTATGCGCTTGCTTGTTTTAAACCTTTTTTAGAAGAAGAGGGGCATAAAAATATCGATATTTTAAAGATTATCAAAGATAAATTTAAAGACGATGAATTTGCTTTTGTTTGTCTTTTTGAAGATAAAGAGCCTTTGAGTGTGGAAAGTGTTTATTTGAAACTTTATTTGCTTTCTACCAAAAAAGTTCCTTTAAGAAGTTTAAATTTAAATGGAGCTTTTGGGCTTTTAAGCAATGTAGCTTGGAGTGATGATAAGCCTATCGAGCTTGAGTACTTAAGAGAAAACGAAATGCGTTTAAAAATGAGCAATCAGTATCCAAAAATCGATTTTGTGGATAAATTCCCAAGATTTTTAGCGCATATCATCCCTGAAGATAATACAAGAATTTTAGAAAGCTCTAAGGTAAGAATGGGTGCATCTTTGGCTGCGGGTACTACAATCATGCCAGGTGCAAGCTATGTGAATTTTAACGCAGGAACAACAGGGGCTTGTATGGTTGAAGGCCGTATAAGTTCGAGTGCTATCGTAGGTGAAGGTTCTGATGTGGGCGGTGGTGCATCGATTTTAGGTGTTTTAAGCGGAACAAGTGGAAATGCTATAAGTGTAGGCAAAGCGTGTCTTTTAGGAGCAAATTCAGTAACAGGAATTCCTTTGGGTGATAATTGTATCGTAGATGCAGGAATTGCAGTGCTTGAAGGAACGAAATTTTTACTTAAAGATCGTGAAGAGCTTACTAAACTTAATCCTTATTTTGATTTTAGTCAAGAGATTTATAAGGGTATCGAGCTTAAGGGCTTAAATGGACTTCATTTCCGTCAAGACTCTATCAGCGGAGCGATGATAGTGTGCTTAAATAAAAAAGCGATCAAGCTTAACGAAGCTTTGCATTAATTCGCTCTAAATTATCAGCAAAAGCCTAAAATTAGGCTTTTGTTATCTTAGTTTTTCATCATACTTCTTTGAGTAAATTTTATTTGTAGTAAAATATAAGCAAGATCAATTAGCACTCAAAGTGCTAAAAGATTAAAAAATCAATTTATTCTTTATGTCTTTCTTTAAGTTTGGCAATCACATCTGAAAAACTTAAGTCTGCATCTGCAAGTAAAACACTTAAATGATACATCAAATCAGCCGCTTCGCAAATAAGTTCATCTTTATCTTTAACAGTTGCTGCCAAGGCAGTTTCCACGCCTTCTTCGCCGACTTTTTGTGCAATGCGTTTTGTTCCTTTTTTGAAAAGTTTTGCAGTATAGGAAGTATTTTCATCCGCATTTTTGCGTGAATTTATAAGTTTTTCTAGTCTTGCTAAAAAGACAAAATCTGCACTTTTAGATACATTTTCAAAGCAAGAAATATTGCCTATATGGCAAGTAGCTCCTATAGGATCAACTAAAATTAAAAGTGTATCATTATCGCAATCAAGGCTTAAATCAACGATATTTAAAAAATTTCCACTCTCTTCACCCTTCATCCAAAGGCGATTTTTAGTACGCGAAAAAAATACGACCTTTTTGCTTTCTAAGCTTTTTTCTAAGGCTTTCTCATCCATAAAACCTAGCATTAAAACTTCACAGCTTTTTGCATCTTGTATTATGACGGGGATGAGTCCATTTACTTTTTGCCAATCGATTTTTTCGTTTAAATTTTGGAAATTTTGCATTTTTATATCCTTATACTTACACCTTGGGTTTTTAAGTAGTTTTTTAATTCTTTAATATCAATGATTTGTTGATGAAAAACAGAAGCTGCTAAAGCCCCATCTACTCCGATTTCAAAGGCTTCTAAAAAGTGTTCCATCTTTCCTGCTCCACCACTTGCGATCAAAGGTACTTTGCATTCTTTTTTTACAAGGCTTAATTGCTCTAAATCATAGCCATTTTTGACACCATCTTGATTCATCATATTTAGCACTATCTCTCCAGCACCCAAATCCTGTACTTCTTTAATCCATTCGATCGTATTTTTCCCGCTATGCTTGCTAGTGCTTTCATCACCTGTGTATTTGAAAACTTTTAAATTTCCATTTTCATCTTTAAAGCTATCAATGCCCACTACAACACATTGCACTCCAAAACTTTTAGCCAAACGAGTGATAAGATCTGGATCATTTAAAGCAGGGGAGTTGATAGAAATTTTGTCCGCTCCATTGGCTAAAAGTTCGGCTGCATCTTCTTCGCTTTTAATACCGCCTGCCACACAAAAAGGGATATTGATATTTTTAGCCACCTCACTTACCCATTCTCTTGAAATGCGTTCTTTTCTAGCGCTTGCAGCAATATCATAAAACACAAGCTCATCGATCCCGCTTTGAGAATAACGCTTTGCAAGCTCTACGATATCTCCCATATCTTTATGGTTTTTAAACTGTGTTCCCTTTACTACTCTACCATCTTTTACATCCAAACATGCAATTATGCGTTTTGTAAGCATTTTATCCCTTCTTCTACGCTAAAAATTCCATCTAATAAAGCTTTTCCTACGATAACCCCACTACAAATACCCTTGAGTTTTTTAAGATCTTCTAAGCTCGCTACGCCCCCACTTGCTTGAGTGTGAATTTTAGGAAAGTTTTTATGGATGAGTTCATAAAGTTCAGCATTGCTTCCTTGCATGGTGCCATCTCTTGAAATATCGGTGCAAAGTATGTGTTTTAGACCCTTGATATTATAAAATTCTAAAACCTCTAAAAGTCTTTTATCGCTCGTATCCTGCCAAGCGTTAATGGCTATCATATAATCTTCTTTTAAAATTGTATCAAGTGCCAAAACGATAGCTTCGCTTCCAAAATGTTGTAAAATTTCAACACAAAGTGTAGGATTTGTAATCGCCAAAGAGCCGATCACTACACGCTTTACTCCACAATCAAGCAAAGCTTGTATCTCTTCTTTGGTGCGAATTCCACCACCTACTTGCAAATTGACACTGACTTCATTTGCTAATTTTTCTATCAGGGTAAGTTGTCTTTTATTTGGATCTTTAGCTCCGCTTAAATCCACTAAATGAAGCCAAGTTGCTCCTGCGTTTTCGTATTCTCTAAATTTTTCTAAAGGATCGTATTTATATACTTTTTTTTGTTCATAATCGCCTTTAACAAGGCGTACTACTTGCCCATCGATCAAATCAAGTGCAGGGATTATCATGCTATATCCTTAATGAAATTTGATATTAAAATTTCCCCCGCTTCTCCACTTCTTTCAGGATGAAATTGTACGCCATAAAAATTATCTTTTGCTAAACTTGCGCTGAATTTTATCCCATAATCACTTGTAGCTATAGTATAGTCATTTAATGCTACATGATAACTGTGTACAAAATAAAAATAAGCCCCATTTAAACCCTTGAAAAGTGGGTGTGAGCTTGCAACTTCATTCCACCCCATGTGTGGTAAAGAATACTCTTTTGGAAGTTCAAATTTTTGAGTTTTAAAAGGCATAATGCCTAAGGTTTCTTGATCTAGTTCTTCTGAAAAATCCCCTAAAATTTGCATTCCTAAGCAAATTCCAAGTAAGGGTTTTTTGGTATTTTTGATAAAATTTGTTAGATTAAAGCTTTCTAAATTGCTCATTGCTTTTGCTGCTGTTCCAACTCCTGGTAAAAAAAGCTTATCCGCACTTTCTAAATCTTTTAAATCTCTACTGATTTTAGCATCAAAGCCTAGTCTATCAAGACAAAATTTCAAAGATGCTAAATTTGCACATGCTGTATCGATGATGATCAGTTTCATATTACCCCTTTAGAGCTGGCTAAATTTTCACTTTCTATTTTTACAGCTATTTTCAAGGCTTTTGCAAAAGCTTTAAAAAGCCCTTCGGCTTTGTGATGATCGTTTTTACCTTTAACCTTTAAGTGTAAACTCGCTCCCATTGAGTAGCTTAGCGAGTAAAAAAAGTGTTCTATCATTTCAGTACTTAATTCGCCTAATTTTTCCTTTTTAAATTTGGCTTTATAAACTAAATGCGGACGGTTGCAAAAATCGATTGCACAACTTGCCAAACACTCATCCATAGGTAAGACAAAGCCATATCTTGTGATGCCTATCTTATCTCCTAAAGCTTGTCTTATGGCACTTCCTAAAGCTAAAGCAACATCTTCAACGCTATGATGCTCATCGATTTCTAAATCACCCTTGCAAGAAATTTCAAGTCCTATGCCCCCATGTACTGCGATTTGCTCGAGCATATGATCGAAAAAAGGAACTCCTGTATTAATAGCAATCTTTCCACCATTTAAACATACTTTTACATGGATATTGGTTTCTTTAGTGATACGCGAAATGCTTGCGGTGCGAAAGGAATTTAGAATTTCTTCTTCTATCTCTTTCCAAGTCAAATTCTCGCTGTATTTTAACCCACGAACACCTAAATTTGAAGCTAGGATCATATCAGTATCCCGATCGCCGATCACAAAGCTTTGTTCTTTATTGTAAAGATTGTGCTTGATATACTCATCTAAAAGGGCAGTTTTTGGCTTTCTGCACTCGCAATTTTCATTTTCAAAATGTGGACAAATGAAAATATCTTTAAATTCTATGCCACAGCTTTGTAAAATATCTAACATTTTTTGATGTGCTATTTCAAAATCTTCTTTAGGAAAGCTTTGAGTCCCAAGGCCATCTTGATTAGAAACAAGCACAAATTTAAAGCCAAAATTTTTAAGTTTTAAAAGAGTAGGGATAGCACCTTTTTCAAAACGAAGTTTTTCAAGGCTATCGATTTGAAAATCGCTCTTTGGTTCTTCTATGATGGTGCCATCTCTATCGATAAAAAGGATTTTTTCACTCATTTTAGACTTTCTAAGCGAAAAGTTACTGCATTTTTATGTGCGTCTAAATGTTCATTTGCAGCTAAAATTTCAACACTTTTTCCTAAATTTAAAAAGCCTTCTTTGCTAAGTTCTTGCACGCTCATTCTTTTGCTAAAATCAGCCAAGCCCAAGCTAGAATGCGTTTTAGTAAGTCCATAAGTTGGCAAGACATGATTTGTCCCACTTGCATAATCCCCCATGGATTCTGGGCTTAACTCACCTAAAAATACAGATCCAGCGTGTTTGACTTTATCTAAAAGCTCACGAGGATTTTGTGTTTGTATGATTAAGTGCTCAGGCGCGTAAAGATTTGAGATCAAAAGAGCTTCATCTAAGTCTTTTGCAATGATGATTTTAGAATTTGCAATGCTTTTAGACGCTAATTCTTTTCTCGGTAAATTTTCAAGCTGACGGCTTACTTCATCGCTCGCGCTTTGTGCAAATTCTTTGCTTAAGCATACCAAAATCACTTGAGAATCTGCACCGTGTTCAGCTTGTGAAAGTAAGTCGCTTGCTACAAATTTAACATTTGCTTTCTCATCTGCTATGACTAAAACTTCACTAGGTCCTGCTTGCATATCTATAGCAGCTCCGTTTATATCACTGCTTACTTGGCGTTTAGCTTCAGTAACAAAGGCATTACCTGGCCCAAAGATTTTATCTACTTTTAAAACGCTTTTAGTTCCATAAGCTAGCGCTGCTATAGCTCCTGCACCGCCCATTTGATAAATTTCATCTACTCCGCAAAGCTTAGCGCAAAAAAGCGTAGCATCGTTTATTTTTGCAGGGCTTGCCAAAACGATTTTTTCACATTGAGCTATTTTTGCAGGAATTGCTAGCATTAAAACCGTTGAAAATAAAGGTGCCAAACCTCCTGGTATATAAAGTCCTACTTTTTCAATAGGGCGTGTTAAAACTTCGCATTTTACACCTTTGGTGGTTTCAATGGCTACTTCTTTTGGAATTTGCGCCTCGTGGAATTTTTTGATATTTTCATAAGCGATTAAAATTGCTTCTTTTAAGTCTTTATCTAAGCGTGAGCTTGCGTTTTCAAGTTCTTCTTCGCTTACTTTGATACTTGAAATTTGAGCTTTATCAAATTTGAAAGCTTGTTCTATCAAAGCTTCATCGCCTTTTTCTCTTACTTCTTTGATGATAGAACTTACTATCTGTGAAATTTCATCTTTTGCTGCTATTGCAGGGCGTTTTAATACTTCTTGTTTTTGTTTTTCGTCTAACTCGTTAAAATTTATTATTTGCATTTTTTACTCACTTTAACATTTTTTCAATAGGTAAAACTAAAATCGAACTCGCACCTTCTTCTTTTAAAGCTTCCATAGTCTCCCAAAAAAGATTTTCTTTGCTTACCATATGCAAGGCTACATTTTTTTCATCGTGTGCTAAAGGTAAGATAGTAGGCTTTTCTACACCTGGAAGTAGGGATTGGATTTTGTCAAGTTTTTCTTTTGGAGCATGAAGCATGATGTATTTACTTTCTCTTGCTTGCATTACCCCTGCAACGCGAAGCATGATTTTATCAACCAAAGCCTGTTTTTCGCTACTTAGAGTATTTTGTTTTTGTATCAAGCAAGCACGAGATTCGTAAATAATTTTAACTTCTTTAAGATTGTTTGCTTGTAGTGTTGCACCGCTTGAAACAAGATCACAAATCGCATCAGCTAAATTTGCTCTTGGAGCTACTTCAACTGAACCTGTAAGCATACAATTTTTATAATGAATGTTGTTTTCTTTCATAAAGCGTTTTAAAAGTTGTGGATAAGAAGTGGCGATTCTTAAATTTTCAAAATCTTTCAAATTATCAAATTTTTTCTCTTGAGGCAAGGCAAGTGAAAGCCTACAATAACCAAAATCAAGCTTTGTTAAAAGCTTGTAATTTGCCTCTTCGCCCAAGCTCTTTCTTTCGAGTTCGTTTTCTTCTAAAACATTTTCACCTATAATGCCAAGATCTACAACTCCATCAAAGATAAGACCAGGTATATCATCATCTCTTACTCTTAAAATATCTATGGGTAGGTTGGTTGAAAAAGCTATGAGACTTTGCTCATGTATATGCATTTTAATTCCGCATTTGTTTAAAAGTTCTATGGATTCTTTAGAGAGTCTGCCTGATTTTTGTATAGCTATACGCAAACGAGAATTTTCTTGCATATTTTATATCCTTACATTCATAAAAATAAAAAATTATATTAGCATAAGTAGTTAAAATTTTGGCTAAAAATTATTTTTTAAATAATCATTTAGAAATTTTTATTTATTTTAAAAATAGATTTAAAGTATAAATTCGAGTTTTATTTTTGGATTTGTAAAAGTCAGAGTAAGTTAAAAATCAGAAAGAAAGATAATTTTAAAATTCCAGCCTAAGCTGGAATTTTTTTAAGCTACAAATTCAATAAAAGCCATTTCAGCTGCGTCACCGCGGCGAATTCTTGTTTTGATAATTCTTGTATAGCCACCATTTCTTTCTTTGAATTTTGGAGCTATTTCTGTAACAAGTTTGTTTGTAGCATTTTTATCTTGTAAAGCAGCAAAAACTGCTCTGTGAGCGTTAAAATCTCCAAGTCTTGCTCTAGTGATCAATCTTTCTACATAGCCTCTTAATTCTTTAGCTTTTGGTAGAGTTGTTTCGATTTTACCGCTATTAACTAAAGCTATAGTTAAATTTTTTAACAAGGCAGCACGATGAGATGAAGTTCTGCCAAGTTTTCTATATCCGTGTTTATGTCTCATTCTTTATCCTTCGTTTTGTGCTTTTAATTCATCGATTTTTTTCTTAAGCAAATCTTTATTATCACTAAGCTTAGAAGTACCTACAGGGAAGCCTATGCTTTCCATAATGCTTTTAATTTCATCTAAAGATTTTTTACCTAAATTTTTAAGTCCAGCAAGTTCATTAACGCTCATTAAAGCGAGTTCTCCGATATAAACAATTCCTGCTTTTTCAAGGCAATTGTAACTTCTTGCACTTAAATTGAGATCAGTAATATTTTGCAATAATTTAGTATTTTCTAATTCATTGCTTGTAGCTTGACTTTTTATGATACTTCTAACATTTGTAATTTTATCAAATACCGATAATTGCTTATACATAGCTTCTAAAGCATTTTGAAAAGCTTCATTTGGAGTGATTTGTCCATCAGTAGTAACTGTTAAAACCACTTTTTCATAGTCAGGATTATCTTCAAATAAAACTTTCTCGATATCATAAGTCGCTTCTCTTACAGGAGTGAAAAAAGCATCAAGAGCTATAAATTTTGGATCATTGATAAGTTCTTTGATTTCTTCACTTGGTACATAACCAATACCTTTTTCTATGATAAGAGTAAATTTAAGTTCAGCATCTTCATTGATCGTTGCTAAATATGCATCTGTATTTACGACTTCAACTTGATCGTTGTTTAGATCTTTACCATAAATTTCTTTAGGGCCTTTGAAACTAAACTCAACGATTTCTTTATTAGAATCACTTTTAAGTTTGAATCGTAATTTTTTAAGATTGATGATAAAAAGTGCTACATCTTCAAGCATACCACGCATACTATCGAATTCATGCGCCACGCCATCGATATGGATAGCGGTTGGAGCATAACCTATAGTGCTAGTATAAAGTAAACGGCGTAAAGGATGGGCTAGGGTAATACCATAGCCGATCTCAAAAGGCCAAGCACTGATTTTAGCCACAGTGTCACTAATATTTTCTATAGTGAATTCTGTTGGCGTATAAGCAGATGTTGTAATGTTTCTCATGATTTAGCCCCTATTACTTAGAGTAAAGCTCAACGATGAATCTTTCCTCTACTGGAATGATAACTTCTTCTCTTTCAGGTTTTCTAGTGAAAATTCCAAATCTTTTATCTTTTTCCACATCTACCCAAGCAACGATACCTGTTTGAGCAGTAAGCTCGATCGCTCTTGTGATTTGAGGATTATTTTTGCTTTTTTCTATTACTTCGATTTTTGCTCCTGCTTCTACTCTAAAGCTAGGGATATCTACTCTTTTTCCATTTACTAAAATGTGTCCATGAGTTACAAGTTGTCTTGCAAAACGACGAGTTGTAGCAAAGCCCATTCTATAAACTACATTGTCAAGTCTTTGCTCTAAAAGTTGGATAAGTAAAACCCCTGTATTGCCATCTCTTCTAGCAGCTTCCGCAAATAGTCTTCTGAATTGTTTTTCACTTACTCCATACATAAATTTAGCTTTTTGTTTTTCTCTTAATTGGAGTCCGTATTCGCTGATTTTACCTTTTCTTGCTCCGTGTTGTCCTGGTGCATAAGGGCGTTTATCTAATGCACTTTTTCCGGCTAGTCTTCTTTCTCCTTTTAATGCTAAGCTAACACCAAAGCGTCTTTCTAATTTTTCTACTGGTCCTCTATATCTTGCCATAATTAATTCTCCTAATTTTTTCTTATATCTTAGACACGACGACGCTTAGGCGGTCTGCAACCATTATGAGCTAATGGAGTAATATCTTTTAAGAAAGTTACTTTGATTCCTTCCATAGCACCTACACTTTTAACAGCAGTTTCTCTACCGCTTCCTGGTCCTTGTACTTTAATGCCTACTTCTTTGATTCCGTGTTCTTTTGCTTTATTTAAAGCGTCTTCTACTGCTTGTTGTGCTGCATAAGGAGTTGATTTTTTAGAACCTTTAAATCCTAAACCGCCTGCACTACTCCAAGCGATAGCATTTCCCATTTCATCTGTAACAGTTACCATGGTATTGTTAAAAGTTGCACTGATATAAACAATACCTTTTGCTATATTTTTTTTAACTACTTTTTTCTTTACGATTTTTCTTTTTGCCATCTTTTATCCTTATGATTTTGCACCAACAGTTTTTCTCTTACCTTTTCTAGTTCTTGCGTTTGTTTTTGTTTTTTGTCCGCGAACTGGTAAGCCTTTTCTGTGTCTTAAGCCTCTAAAGCTTCCTAAATCCATAAGTGCTTTTATATCCATAGCAACTTGTTTTCTTAAATCCCCTTCAACCATATAGTTTTCTTGGATTTCTTTTCTGATAGCTGCTGCTTCATCTTCACTTAGTTCATGCACTCTTTTATCATAAGAAATGCCTGTTTTATCTAAGATTTTTCTTGAAGTAAAAAGTCCTATACCATAAATATAGGTAAGTCCATACTCAATTCTTTTTTTCTTTGGTAAATCCACACCTGCGATACGAGCCATGTTTATCCTTGTCTTTGTTTATGTTTTGGATTTTCGCAAATAATGCGAACTACGCCTTTACGGCGAACTACTTTGCACTTGTCGCACATCTTTTTAACTGATGGTCTCACTTTCATGAGTTCTCCTTAAATGAATTCCACTTCATTTACGACTGCATCAGGTTTTATGAATAACCAACTATTTTTAAAATAAGTGGTGAATTTTAAAAATACCTCTTCATATAGTTCGATACATTTTGTCGCAAAAACGCTAATTTTATCTAAAATTAGCTTTTAAATAACTTATATTATTTATATCTAAAAGTGATACGCCCTTTATCAAGGCTATAAGGTGTAAGTTCAACTTTAACTTTATCCCCCGGCATGATTCTTATATAGTGCATACGCATTTTTCCTGCTATATGACATAAAATCACATGCTTGTTGTCGAGTTCGACTTTAAAATTCGCATTAGGTAATGCTTCAAGCACTGTGCCATCGATTTCAATCACATCGTCTTTTGCCAAAATTTTCTCCTCTCATTAAATTTTTAAATAAAAGTGTTAATTTTATCAAAAATTATTAAAAATTTTGCTTAAGCTGATTTTTATGATTTTTATCATCAAAATGAGTTAAATTAAATTGAAAAGGATTGTTTGTTTTATAAATATTTATAGTATAATGGTTATTTTTAAAATTCTTTAAGGTATAAAATAATGAAAAAATCAAAACTAGGCACAAAAGAATTTAAAATTTTAGGACTTTCGTCGCTAGGTGGAACTTTAGAATTTTATGATTTTATCATCTTTGTATTTTTTGCTGAATATATCGCAAAAGTATTTTTTCCTAAAGATATGAGTGAATTTTGGACTTTGTTAAATACTTATGGAGCTTTTGCTGCAGGTTATTTAGCGCGCCCTTTAGGTGGTATAGTGATGGCGCATTTTGGTGATAAATTTGGGCGTAAAAATATGTTTATGTTAAGTATTTTGCTCATGGTACTTCCTACTTTTACATTGGCTTTTATACCTGGTTATGAAACTCTTGGTTTCTTAGCGCCGTTTTTACTTATACTTATAAGAATTTTTCAAGGTATTGCTATAGGTGGAGAATTACCTGGTGCTTGGGTTTTTGTGAGGGAACATTGCAAAGAAGATCAAAAGGCTTTTTCTTTGAGTTGTTTAAATTCTGCTATGGCTTTGGGAATTTTACTAGGAAGTATGGTATTTTTACTGATTAATGCTTTTTTTAGCACCGAAGAAATCGCAGCTTATGCATGGCGTATCGCTTTTTTTGTGGGCGGAATTTTTGGGATTATTTCTATTTATTTGCGTAGATTTTTGCAAGAAACTCCTATTTTTAAACAAATGCAAAAAGAACGAAGCTTGAGTGCTTTTCCACTTAAAGATTTATTTGAAGAAGAAAATATTTTCAAAAATATGCTCGCATCTATCTTTATAACTTGGGTTTTAACAGGTTGTGTCGTAGTGCTTATCTTACTAATGCCTAAATTTATGCCAAGTATTTTGGGTTTGAGTGCGATTGAAGGAAGTTATTTACAGGTTTTAGGAATTTTAGGTATAACACTAGGTGGAGTGTTTATGGGCTATCTTGTGGATAAATTAGGTTTGTTTAAAATTTGCATTTTCTTTTCTTTGGTTTTTGCATTTTTTTCTTGCTTGTATTTTTATGCTTTGTATGATCTTAAAAATCTTGTCTTAACCTGTATTTTATATACAAGTGTTTGTTTTTTGGGTGGGATTAATGTCTTTGCTCCTATTTTAATGAGTGAAGTTTTTAGAGCTAAAATAAGATTTTCAGGAATTTCCTTTTCGTATAATATCGCTTATGCTATTGCAGGAGGAGTTACTCCTCAGCTTATTTTTTGGCTCAATACCCTTGCTACTAGAGGTGAAAATCCATTTTTATATGGAATGAGTATATATATGTATTTTTTTAGCTTCATTGGCTATTTGTGCTGTTTTTCTTGTAAAGGATAAAATAAATTTTGATAATCGCTCTTAAAATGCTATAATTATTTTTTTTAATTATACTTTCGGAGTTTTTATCAATGCCTTTTATTTTAGAATTGCTTAAACAAAATAAATTTAAATTCATCTCTTTTTTGATTTTTTCTTTTATTTCAAGTGCTGTAGGGGTTTTAACCCTAGTCTTTATCAATGATTATTTACTTAAAAATACACAAAATATTCCTATTTTATACTTTATCGCCTTGCTTATAGTATTTTTTCTTAGCTCTACCATAGTAGAGTTAGGATTAAGTGTTTTTGGTCAAAATTTCATTTTTAAGATGCAAAGACGTGTGGTAAAACAGATCCTAGATACTCCTTTATTAAAAGTTGCAAAAGTGGGTAAGGCAAGAATTCTAGCTTCTTTAGGAAGTGATGTGAGAAATATATCTTTTGGACTTTTAAGGTTGCCTGATTTCTTACAATCAAGCATATTGATACTTTGTACTAGTGCTTATTTGTGTTATCTTTCACCTCAAATTTTTACCCTTTGTGCGATTTGGATTATTGTGGTTTTTACTATTAATAATTTTTTGATGATGAAAGTTTATGCGTATTTTCGTAAAGCAAGAGAAAATGATGATGCCTTGCAAAATAATTATCAAAATATATTAGATGGTCATAAAGAGCTTTTAATCAATCGCTACCGTGCTAAGCTTTATTATGAGGATGAATTTGAAAGCAATGCAAGATCTAAAAAGAAAAATAGCACCCTAGGCAATCTTTTTAATAATCTTTCATCCAATTTTACTAATGTAGCACTTCTAGCTTTAGTAGGGGTGGAATTTTATTTGGCCTTAGAATTTAAGTGGGCGAGTGTAGCTGAAGCGACAACGATAGCGTTGTCAATTTTATTTTTAAGAACCCCTTTGGTTTCGATGATAGGATCTTTTCCTACTTTGCTTTTGGCAAAAATCGCTCTAGATAAGATAGCAAAACTAGAGCTTGATGATTATAAAGAGCATTTTGAAAAAACCAATTTTATCAAGGATTGGCGTCAAATTTCTTTTAAAAATACGAGTTTTTCTTATGATGATAATTTTCATCTAAATCCTGTAAATTTGGATCTTAAAAAGGGAGAATTGATATTTTTAATAGGAAAAAACGGAAGCGGAAAATCTACTTTTTGTATGCTTTTAACAGGTCTTTTTAAGCCAAGTGAGGGTGAAATTTTTGTAGATGATATGAAAATTGATGATGATAATTTAGATATTTATAGGTCTTTAGTATCGGCTGTATTTAGTGATTTTCATCTCTTTACTAAGACTTTAGCTAAAGAGAAATTTGCAGATGAAGAAAAAATCACTTCTTGGCTTGAATTTTTAGAGCTTAAGGGTAAAACTAGAGTAGAAGATCACGAGCTTGTATTAACCAAGCTTTCTACAGGACAAAAAAAGCGTTTGGCAATGCTCATAGCCTTGCTTGAAGAAAGAGATATTTTAGTGCTTGATGAATGGGCGGCAGATCAAGATCCAGTTTTTAGAAGATTTTTTTACAAAAAACTTTTACCTTTGCTAAAAGAACAGGGTAAGACGATTTTTGCAATCACTCACGATGATGCGTATTTTGATAGTGCAGATAGAATCTTTTTGGCCGAGGGAGGAAATATCAGCGAGTTAAAGGGTGAAAATATTAAAGAATTGGCTAAAAATTTAGTAGAGAAATTTGATTAAAAGCCCGAAAATGGGCTTTTATTATTTTTCGTAAAGCTTTTTTTCTATATCTATATAAAATTCAGCGATTTTTCCATAAGCAATTTCCCAAGCTTTAAGTGTTGCTTCATCAGGGTTTAAAAGATTTTTGATTGCTTTTAAAAGGCAAGCTCCTACTATAGGATAATGCTCTTCTTTTACTCCTAAATTTACATGAGTTATGGCAACTTTATCTACAAATGATCTCATGTTTTCTAAATTTTCTATATTTTTAGCTGCTGTTAAAATTGCCATAGCTAAGGCTTTTGGTTGTTCTCCAGATGCTTGTTTTTCCATATTAAACATAGGTTTTACTTCAGGATAGTCATTAAACATTATTTTATAAAATTCTTTTGTTAAATCTTCTCCATTTTTTTGTAAAATAGGCACACAATCTTTGATAATTTGAATTTGTTCTTTTGTCATAGTTTCTCCTTTTTGAACATAAAAAAGATATTTTACATCCCAAAAAGGAGAAAAAAATTGATTTGTGTTAAAATTCTGTATTGAGATGATTAAAAAAATCTTGCATTAACATTGCCAATGCTTTGTAAAAGTCTGTTTCAGCTTTGTTAATAATATCTAAACTCCATATATTAAACCAAGGTAAAAATTCTTTATTTAGAAATTCTTTTAAAATCTCATTATTTTTAGCTGTGATTAAATACTGTATAAATAAAAGTTCATTGATAGCACTATCTGCAGGTTCATCATGCAGATAAGTTAAAAAATCATTTTGATGAAAAATGCTTTTTACTTTATCGGAATTACACGAATAAATTTCCTTACTTTTATCCAAATAAAAAGAAGCAAAAGGAGGCGCTTTTACAAAATCTATACTGCTTAAAAATAAATTTGTAAAATCACATCCTATTGTTTTATCATCTTCATTTGAATTGATTAAAAGATCTAAAGCCTTTTGTTGTAAAGGACTGTCGTTTTTTAAAAACCATTTTTGCCAGAAATTTTCTTTTTTAAGTTTTTCTAGCAAAAAATGATCAGGGGGATTTTGCAAAAAATTGATAAAAATATTTATTGCTAATTTTTGCATTAAAAATGCCCCAGCATGATTTGTGTACTAATAAGCCCGTAAAAGAGCATTCTTGTAGCAAATACGCCTAGTAATGCAGATACCAAAGCAAAATATGCGAAAAATTTGCTTTTAAATTTTTCATGCAAATAATTATGCAAATACCAAGTAACAATACCTAAACCTAAAAATGCAAAAGAAAGAGATATAAACCATATATAAGCTCCGCCTAAAAGCTCAAAAGGATTTACAAGCCCCATGATCCAAGTTTGTCCTACATGCAAGGTTTGTAAAACAATAGCAGTACTTAAAAGTCCTATGCCTATAAGCCCTGCAAAAAATGACATTTTTCTTTCATGTTCGCTATCTTCAAAAAAACAATAATAAACAATTGCTCCTAAAAATATAGCACTAGCGAAAAAATAGAGCAGGGTGATTTTAAAATTCCAAGTAGGAACGCTATCTTGCATAGAACCATAAGCACCACTCATGAAAAATAATCCTAGAATTCCACAAATTAAAGTTAAAAATAAAATCCATTTTTCAGCTTTGATATAAAGTAAAAATCCTAAAGCACAAACCAAACCAATGAATAAAATTTCATTATTCATCCAGCCTATATGCCATTCGTTATTGGCATAAAACATACCCATTCTGTTTAAAACATTAAAAATATGACTTATATCGTTGAGGTGAAATAGTGAAGGAATGAAAGCTATAATCATGCCTATCCCTAAGAAAAGCCCAAAAGATTTTAAATTTGTATTGTTTTTATAGCCGTTTAAAAAAGCAGGTGCATAAACTAGGCTAAGCCCTATAATAGCTTGAGCTAAAATGGTAAAAAGTACTAAAGGCATTTCGCTTAAAATATGACTAAATGATGTCATTTTTTACTCCTTGATAGTTTTGTGGCAAATGAAAAATTGCACTTTTATTTCCTGAAGGTAGGGTGTGTTTTTCAGGAACTATACATAAGTTTGGATGTGTTACGCTAGCATCTGGAAGCGGTGTTACAGAAGCAAGATTTCCGTATTTATCTCTTAGCTTGGTGATATCTCCTGCTTCTAAAGCCCTAAATGGACAAGAATCCACGCAAATCGGATTTTTACCTTCTTTTAGTCTATCATAACAACCATCGCATTTGCTCATATGTCCTGTTTCGTGGTTAAATTGTGGTGCTCCATAAGGACAAGCCATAGCACAAGCCTTACAGCCTATACACATACTGTCTTCTACTATCACTATGCCCCATTTTACCTTCATGGTTGCACCCGTTGGACAAGCTTTCAAGCAAGATGGGTTAGAGCAGTGATTGCATGATATAGAAGTGTAATAAGCAAAAGCATTTTGCTCATAGCTTCCATCGTTTTTGCAAGTCCAGTTTCCCCCTTCGGTTTCAAATACACGGCGGAAGTTAACCCCTACAGGCATATCTTTATAATCCTTGCAAGATAATGAGCAGGTTCTACAACCTACACACTTGCTTTGATCTAACATAAAGCCAAATTGTGAATTTTCTTCTAATTTCATATTATCTCCTTAAGCTTTTGCGATTTCAACTAAGATAGAATGTTGTCCATTCCCTTTGGATATAGCAGTTGGTTCTAAACTTGCAAGTGAATTTACACAAGTTCCTACATCAATACCATTTTCGTATTTTGCCCAAGCACCTTGAGAAGTAACTGCACATCCAGGTACAACCCTTGTGGTTACTTTAGCTATACCTTCTAAGACACCAAGATCGTTTCTTACTCTGATTTTATCTCCTGTTTTGATATCTCTATCATGAGCATCTAGAGTGTTGATCCAAATTTCTTGAGGGTTGGTTTCTCTAATTACCGGAATTTCCCAGAAGCTTGAGTGCGTTCTACCCTTGTAGTGATAGCCAAAAAATTGTAGAGGGTATTTTTTTCTTAAAGGATCCAAAGCCCCTTCTCTTTGGCTTTCGTAAACAGGAATTGGAACGATTTGTTGTCCTTCTCTTAATTTCCATGTTTTTTGCATAGTGGCTAGTTTGGTACTATAAATTTCAATCTTGCCTGTTGGAGTTTGAAGTGGATTTTTTACCGGATCTTCAATGAAAGTTCTTAAGGCAACATTAGGTTCAATCGGTTCAAATCTAACCACGCCTTTAGCAGTCATTTCTTCAAAGCTTGGTAAAATAGGATTATTTTTTCTACTTTCTTCATATAGATATTTGAGCCATTCTTTTTGTGTGCGTCCTTCTGTAAACTGCCCTTCTAATCCTAAGCGTTTAGAAAGTTCTGTACACATTTCATATATGGTTTTACATTCTCCAACCGGTTCGATTGCTTTTTGACAATAAACAATATAAGGTCTGTTACTATAATATCCAGAACTTGGAAGCAAGAAATCTTCTTGTTCTAGTGTTGTTGCATCCGGTAAAATATAATCAGCATAATTATTTGAAGGTGTTCTAGTAACATTAACATCTACTATACATTCACAAAGACTTTCGTCACTTAAAATGCGATCAACTTCTTTAATGGTGCTGTGTTGGTTAGTTAAACAGTTTCCGGATATATTAAATATAAATTTAATATTTTGTTTGAGTTGATCTGTGCCGCGTATCCCATCGCTCAAGGCTGTCATTTCTTTTCCACGAACGATAGCGTCTGTATATAAGAAACAAGGTATAGAATCTTTGATAGGATTTTGACAAGGAATGGTTTTGATATCATAAACTTTGCTTGATCCTGTTCTTGCGCCCGTGTTTCCCCCTAGTTGTCCAATGCTACCTATCATACAGGCCAAAAGTGCGATTGATCTTGCATTTTGTTCTCCATTAGAGTGTCTTTGAGGTCCCCAACCTTGTTCGATAAAGCATGGTTTTACCGAAGCAATTTCTATAGCTAATTGAACGATTTTTTTAGCAGGAATTTTAGTGATTTTACTTGCCCATTCAGGGGTTTTTTCTATTCCATCGCTTAAACCTAGAACATAGCTTTCATAGCTTGAATTTTTCGGTGCATCTTTAGGTAGAGTATGTTCACTAAAACCTATAGTATAGGTATCTAAGAATTTACGATCAAGAAGATTTTCTTTAATCATAACATAAGCAAATGCCGCAATCAATGCTGCATCAGTTCCTGGAGCGATAGGAACCCACTCATCACAATGTCCTATCATAGAGTCATTATATCTTGGATCGATATGTATAACCCTACAACCACTTTCTTCTAAGGCTTTTTGGTAGGCATAGCCTACGCCACCTCCACCCATTCTAGTCTCTACATGATTAGCTCCAAAAAATACAGCTAGTTTTGCGTGTCTTAAAGTAGCGATATCGCTAGCTGGAGTCCCGCCATCTCCTGAAGAGTCAGATAAAGGTGCTCCTCCATAGAAAAAGTTCATACCCTGTGAAATTTGAGCCGTAGAATAAGAGTTGTGATAATTTAAATATCCGCCATATAAACTTAAAAGTCTTGCAAAAGGAGATAAGTATCCATAGCAATTTCCTAAAACCGAACCAAAAGTTCCCGTAGAATAAGTCATGAAAAATGCTTCATTGCCATATTTTTCTTTTACTTCTTTCATTTTAGCAGCAATTTCATCAAAAGCTTGCTCCCAAGAAATAGGTACAAATTTACCTTCTCCTCTTTTGCCTACTCTTTTTAAAGGTCTTTTAAGACGGTTTGCATCATAAACCTTATATCTTGAACTTCTACCTCTTACACAGGCTCTTACTTGTCTTTTATCAAAGCTGTCATCGCCCTCATCATCGGTGCTTACATATTTGATAACTCCATCTTGAACATGTGCTTTTACAGGGCATTTTGTTCCGCAATTTACATTACATCCCGCCCATTTGCTTACTATGGGAGAAGTTTTTAGCATGTTAGCACTAAGATTTACAGGACTTAATGCCAAGGTGCCAAATAAAGAACTCCATTTTAAGAAATCTCTTCTTTTTTGCTGCATTTTTTCTCCTTATTTGGAAATTGTATATTTTTTATTTCATTATATATAAAAAAATAATTTATTTCAATTAAATTTAAGAGTTAAAAAGTCCTAAATATAGGCTTTAGAATGAATTTTTCGTTGATTAAACTCAGTGTAAAAATATAAAATTTGAATAATATTAAATATAAATTTTTATAAAATAAATGATAAATATAAATTTGTCACTCATGCAATTCAAATTTATCCCCCTATAGGGCTTGTGGCTTCTTGTTTTTTATTTTATAATTTTTTTAATCTTAAAAATTTTGAGGAGTTGCAAGTGTTTAGATGGTTTATTTTACTGTTTTTATTGTTTTTTAATCTTGAGGCTAAAATTCCAAAAGATACTTTAATCGTAGCTGTGGAAAATGAAATTTCAAGGATAAATCCTGCATATAGTGAAGATCATGATGCGGTGATTAATCTTGTATTTTCAGGACTTACGCGTTTTGATGAGCATATGAATTTAAAGCCTGATTTAGCTGCGTCGTGGAATGTAAGCAAGGATGGGCTTAGCTATGATATCTTTTTGCGTGAAGATGTTTTGTGGCATGATGGAGTGAAATTTAGTGCCGATGATGTTAAATTCAGTCTTGAAGCTTTTAAAAATCCTAAAAATAATTCTTCAGTTTATGTGAATTTTGAAGACATTAAAAGTATAGAAATTTTAAATCCTTATCATCTTAAAATCACGCTTTCTAAACCTTTTCCTGCATTTTTAGATGCTTTAAGTATAGGAATGCTTCCTAAGCATTTACTTAGTAATAAAGACTTAAATACTGCTTCTTTTAATCAAAATCCCATAGGCACAGGTCCTTATAAATTTGTAAAATGGAAAAAGGGCGAATATGTAGAGTTTAAAGCCAATGAGAATTTTTATCTTGCAAAAGTAAAAACTCCAAGACTCATCATCAAACATATTTTTGATCCTTCAGTTGCAAGTGTAGAGCTTAAAAATGGCAAAATTGATGCGGCTTTGATCGATGTTTCTTTATTGAATATTTTTAAAAAGGATGAAAAGTTTAAGATTTTGCGCGAAAGATCTGCTGATTATAGAGCTTTAATGTTTAATTTAGATAATGAATTTTTAAAAGATATTCAAATAAGAAAGGCTTTAAATTATGCTGTTGATAAGCAAAGTATAGTTAAAAATCTTTTGCACGATTATGGTTTTGTAGCCAATCATCCTTTAGAGCGTTCGTGGGCGGATTCTAAAGCTTTTAAAACTTATGAATACAATCCTAAAAAAGCTCAAGATTTGATTTTGGCTTTAGGTTTTAAGAAAAATGATGAGGGTATTTTTGAAAAAGATGGCAAGATTTTAGAATTTGAAATTTGGACCATGAGCAATGATCCTCTAAGGGTGAGTTTGGCAGGAATTTTACAAAGTGAGTTTAAAAAAATAGGAGTTATAGCTAAGGTTGTAGCAAAGCCTGCGGGCAGTTTTGATTATTCTAAAGTAGATAGTTTTTTAGTGGGTTGGGGAAGTCCTTTAGATCCTGATTTTCACACCTTTAGAGTGTTTGAAAGTTCGCAAGATAGCGCCTTAAATAATGAGGGTTGGAATTTTGGACATTATCATGATAAAAAGGTAGATATAGCCTTGCAAAAAGCTAGAAATACTTTAAATTTGGAAGAGCGTAAAAAGTATTATAAAGAATTTATTGATGCTTTGTATGAAAATCCTCCTTTTATTTTTCTAACTTATCTTGATTTTGCTTTAGTTTATAATGCTAAGCTTGAGGGTGTTAAAGCAAGGAATTTAGGCCATCATGGAGTAGGTTTTACTTGGAATATTTATGAGTGGAGTAAAAAATAGTGCTAAAACGCTTAGTTTTTAGTGTTTTTATCGCATTTTTTAGTACTTTTTTATGTTTTGTTTTACTTTATTTTAGCAAAGGCAGTGTAGCGTATGCAAATAAAGTCAATTCTCAAAGTAAGGAATTAGTTCAAAGAATAGAAGCAAATTTAGGGCTAGATAAGCCCTTGCTGGAGCAGTATCAAATTTGGCTTTTTAAGGCTTTAAAAGGAGATTTGGGTGTTTCTTTTTTAAGTGGGGAAAGTGTTTTAAAGCTCATTAAAGAAAGGATAGCAAATACCTTGATTTTAAGCCTGAGTGCCTTAGTGCTTTTGTTTTTACTCAGTGTTTTTCTTGCTCTTTTGGGGCATTATTATAAAGAAAGTTTTATAGATAAATTAATCACTTTTTTAGCCTTTAACTTTTTTGCTTTACCGCCTTTTGTTTTGGCTTTATTTTTTGTTTTGATTTTTGGAATTTTTTGGCAGGTTTTGCCTATAACAGGGACTAGCGATATAGGTTTTGAAGATGATTTTTTAAACCGCTTAGAACATCTTATTTTGCCGGTTTTAGTGCTTGTTTTATCGCACCTAGCTTTGTTTTTGCGCATAGCTAGAAATTGTATCAATGAAACTTTTTCGCAAATTTTTGTTCAAAATTTATACGCTAGAGCTTTAAGGGAAAAAGATATTTATTTTTTGGTTTTAAGATATTCTTTAAGCCCTATTATAGCTTATTTTGGAGGCAGTGCTTTAAGCTTTATGATGGGAACTTATGTGGTTGAGAGTGTTTTTGCTTATGAGGGTCTTGGGAGTTTGCTTTTTGAAAGCATTCTTTTTAAAGATTTTCCTATGGCTTTGGCTTTGATATTTTTTAGTGTTTTACTTGCTGCTTTTTTTACATTTTTAAGTGATGTTTTTGCTTGGATTTTAAATCCAAGATTAAAAAGGTTGAAATTTGTTTAAGATAATACTTTTTCTTACGCCTTTAATGTTTTTGATTTTAGGTGCTTTGTTTGCGCCTTTATTGGCTCCTTTTGATGTTTTAGAAAGTCATTTGAATCATTTGCATCAAGCTCCTAATTTGACTTATTATCTAGGGACTGATTTTTTAGGCAGAGATGTATTTTCGCGTTTGCTTTTTGCTTTGAGAATCTCTTTATTTATAGGAATTTGTAGTTCTTTTTTGTCTATATTTTTTGCTCTTTTTTATTTATTTTTAGCAAGATGTTTTTTTTATACTTTTTGGATGCGAATTTTAGATCTTTTTTTAGCTTTGCCTGCTTTTTTATTGATGATGTTTTTTCAAAGTTTTGTGGGTGTAAATATATTTTTAATGATTTTTTTAATCGCTTTAGTGCATTGGCCTTTTATAGCAAGGATTATAGAAAGCGAGCTAAAAAGATTGGAAAATTTAGACTTTTATAAAGCAAGTATGGTGCTAGGAAGGACTAAATTTAGAGCTTTTTTTAAGGATTTATTGCCAGCTTTAAAATCTTTAATATTTGTTCTTTTTGTATTTAATATCATTCATGCCATAGCTACTGAAGCGACTTTGAGTTTTTTTGGCTTAGGACTTGGTTTTAATATACCGACTTTAGGAACCTTGTTAAACGAATCTTCAAAAGCTATTTTTATAGGTGCTTGGTGGATGATATTGTTTCCACTTTTAGCTCTTATGTTTTTATTCTTACCTCTTTTATGGCTTGGAAATTATTTGCAAAAAATCGGTGGAGTAAGATCTTGAAAGTAAGAAATTTAAGCTTAAAATTAAATCAAAAAAAGATCTTTGAAAATATAAGTTTTGATATTAAAATAGCTAAGAGTTTGATGATTGTGGGTGAGAGTGGGGTTGGAAAAAGTCTTTTGGGAAAATCCTTAATCAGACTGCTTGATCCTAAATTTGAAATCAGTGCGGATGAATGGAGCTTTAATGAAGTTTCTGTTTTAAATTTAAATCAAAACGAGCTTCGTGCATTTCGTTCTAAAGTCGGACTTGTTTTACAAGATGCAGAGCTTAGTCTTTATCCGTATTTGGACATAGGAAATTTATTTCATCTTATTTTAAAAACTCATACGAAATTAAATCAAAAAGACTATAAAAGATATGCTTTTGACTTACTTGAAAAATTAGGCTTTGATGATATAGATTTATTGTGGCATTCTTATGCAAATGAGTTAAGTTTGGGTATGGCAAGAAGAGTGAGTTTGGCTCTAGCTTTATTAAGCAAGCCTCAAATTTTAATTTGCGATGAGATTACAGCTTCTTTAGATAAAGAAAATGTGCAAAAAATCATTCAAATATTAAAAGAGTTAAAAAATACTTTAGGCTTAGTTTGTATCACGCATGATTTAAATTTAGTCAATTCTTTAGCAGATGAGGTTCTTTTTTTAGAAAAAAATCAAGCACAGCTTTTTAAAGCAGATGATTTTTTAAGGATTTATCATGCTTGAAGTTAAAAATTTAGGCAAATTTTATGAGCTTAAAAAACATTGGTATTTAAAAAAAGAAAAACATTTGATTTTTGAAAATGTTAACTTTTCTTTAAAAGAGAATGAAAATTTGATGATTTTGGGGCAAAGTGGCGCAGGAAAAAGCACTTTAGCTAGGATACTTTGTTTTTTAGAAAACCCAAGTTTTGGTGAAGTTATATATAAAAATTTAAACCTCCATAAGCTCGATAGAACAAAACAAAGATTTCTAAGAAAAGAAATTCAGTATTGTTTTCAGGATCAAAAAACAGCTCTAAACCCTTATAAAAAAATCAAAAATCTTATCCAAGATGGTTTAGAAAATTTCAATATAAAAAAAGAGCAAGAAAAGATTTTAGAATTTTTTGATTGTTTTAATTTAAAAAAACAAATTTTAGAGCAAAAACCCTATGAGTTAAGCGGTGGAGAAGCTACTCGCGTGGGACTTATCCGTGCTTTGATCTTAGAGCCGAAATTGCTTATTTTAGATGAAATTACTTCTAGTCTTGATATAAAAAACTCAAATGAAATCTTAAATTTTTTATATCATTATCAGCAAAAAAATCACTTTTCTTATATTTTTATCACTCATCAAGAAGAGCTTTTTGTTAACTTTAAGTGTAAAAAAATGAAACTTTAAACATTATTTATACTTATTAAGTTTCAATATAGAAAGTTTAGAGTAAAATAGAATGAAAGTGTAAAATTGTAGTTTTTGTTGTGAAGTTTTCAAAGTGTTTAAAAAAAAGGAGAAAAAATGTCCCACATTGATGCTTCGCATCCTTATTTCGGTATATTTTTAATGTTAGTGCTAGCTAGTGTTATTTTTTTTGGATTAGTTTTTTTAGCTTCTAAAATCGGTAATAATTTTGCTGCAAAAAATCGTAAAAAATTAGGACTTGGAATTTACGAATGTGGTCCAATTCCAGTAAAACAAGCTAATAAGATTAATTCTCAATTCTTCATCGTAGCTTTGATTTTTATTCTTTTAGATATAGAAGTGGTATTTTTATTTCCTTGGGCTTTGATTTTTAAAGATTTGGGGTGGTTTGGACTTTTAGAAGTATTTGTTTTTATTTTACTTTTAGGGGTTGGATTTTTATATGCTTATAAAAAAGGAGCATTTGCATGGCAGAGCATCAAGTAAATTACGCCAGTGGCTTGCCAGTGGTTTTGACAAGCGTAGATAAGCTTGTACAATGGGGAAGAAGTAATTCTTTATGGGCTTTATCTTATGGTCTTGCCTGTTGTGCGATCGAGATGATGGCAGCAGGGGGATCAAGATATGATTTTGATAGATTTGGAACGATTTTTAGAGCTTCTCCGCGCCATAGCGAAGTGATGATTATCGCAGGGACTTTATGCAAGAAACACGCTGAATTTACAAGAAGACTATACGATCAAATGCCTGACCCTAAATGGGTGATTTCCATGGGAAGCTGTGCAAATACGGGGGGTATGTTCAATACTTATTCTACGGTTCAAGGTGTAGACAGGATCATTCCAGTTGATATTTATGTACCAGGCTGTGCCCCGCGCCCTGAAAGTTTTCAGTTTGCTTTGATGATTTTGCAGAAAAAAATCCGAAAAGAAAAAGCCAGTCGTAAAATGGCTCCAAAAAGGTTGGTGTGATGAGAAAATATAGCGATAAAAAAAATAGCCCAGCTGCAAAATTATTATAAAGACAGATTTTATCATGCACCCCATACTCAAAAATTAGATGTCAATGAGAGTGTATTTAAACAAGATTATGAGGTTTTAAAAACAGAAGTTGATATTGTAAATTCTTTTATAGAACTTGATTTTTGGGTGATAGAAATCAAAAAAGAAGACAATGTTAAAACCCTACAAATGCTTCAGACTTTAGGATATTTAAATTTTACGGAAGCAAGTGCTATTGATTTTGTAGCCGATAAAAATGGTTTTGAAGTATTTTACCAGCTTTTAAATTTAGAAAAAAGATTAAGAGTGCGTGTTAGAACTTTTGTGGGTGTAAAAGAACGCTTGCAAAGCGTAGCACATATTTTTAAGGGTGCAAATTGGAGCGAAAGAGAAATTTATGATATGTTTGGAATTTTTATCATAAATCATCCTAATTTAAAGCGCATTTTAATGCCTGATGATTGGTATGGACATCCTCTTTTAAAAACCTATCCTTTACAAGGAGATGAATTTGCACAGTGGTATGAAATCGATAAAATTTTTGGTAAAGAATACCGCGAAATCGTAGGAGCTGAGCAAAGAGATCCAGGTTTTGCAGATGATAAAGATACGCTCAATTTTGCAAGATTGTATCATGAAGTACCAAAAGGCGGATCTAGAAAAGAGGTATCTTTTAAACAAGAATACCAAGAAGATGGAGGCGTTGCTTTTGTAAAAAAAGTCAAACGCGACGAAGCAAAAATTTTAGACAAAAGGCGTTAAGATGCAAATTCCTAGCAAGTTAAAACCTTATTATGAAAATATAGCTTTTGAGCAAGAAGACTCAAAAATGATCATCAATTTAGGGCCACAACACCCTTCAGCGCATGGAAATTTACGCCTTATTTTAGAACTTGATGGAGAGCAGGTTGTAAAAGCACGCCCTACCATAGGCTATATGCATCGTGGTATGGAAAAGATGGCTGAAAATATGATATATCAAGAGTTTATCCCGACAACTGATAGGATGGATTATATCGCTGCTTCGGCTAATAATTATGCTTATTGCGCAGCTGTTGAAAAGCTTTGCGGTTTAGAAATTCCACGCCGTGCAGCAGTGATAAGAATGATACTTTTAGAGCTTAATCGCATTGCATCGCATTTGCTTTGGCTTGCAACTCACGCACTTGATATTGGGGCGATGAGCGTATTTTTGTATTGTTTTAGAGAGCGCGAGTATGTTTTGGATTTGATAGAAAAATATTGCGGGGCAAGACTTACACATTCTTCTATGAGAATAGGTGGAGTTATGCTTGATTTGCCTGAAGGTTTCTTAAATGAGCTTTTGGCATTTTGCGATAAATTTCCTAAAGATATTGCTGATTATGAAGCTTTATTAGATGATAATAGAATTTGGCGCCTAAGAACTGAAAATGTAGGTGTTGTAAGCAAAGAACAGGCGATGAATTGGGGCTGTACAGGAGTGATGTTAAGAGGAAGTGGCGTAAGATATGATATACGCAAGGAAGAGCCTTATTTACTTTATAATGAAATAGACTTTGGCGTGCCTTATGCAACCCAAGGAGATTCTTATGCTAGATATAAAGTTTATATGCAAGAATTTCGTGAAAGTCTTAAAATACTTAGACAATGTGCCGCGCTTTATAAAGATACTCCGCCTGAAATTTTGGCCAATCATCCTGAATATGTCAGCAGTTCAAAAGAGCAAATTTTAACGCAAAATTATTCTTTAATGCAGCATTTTGTGCTTATAACTCAAGGTTTAAAACCTCCAAAGGGTGAAGTTTATGTGCCAACTGAAAGTCCTAAGGGTGAGCTTGGATTTTTTATCCATAGCGATGGCACAGGAAGGCCTTATCGTTTAAAGGCTAGAACGCCTAGTTATTGGCATTGTGCATTTTTTGAAGAAATGCTTGTGGGGACTTATTTGGCCGATGTTGTTGCTATTATGGGAAATGTAAATATAGTCTTAGGTGAGATAGATCGATGAGAAGAGTAGATTTAAGAAAAAGTAAAGAGCTTTTTGAAGATTTAGCACAAATCATAAAAGAAGCTCAAAAAGGAGAAGTTTTGGTGGTGCTTTTTGAAATCGGTGACTTTTCACCTGTAGAGAAAAGCTTCTCTTTTGTTAAAGAGCAAGGTTGTGAGCTTTTAAATTCCTTGAAATTTAATCAAGTGGATTGGACTATAGTGATCAAAAAGGAAAGCATATGAGTTATGAAAAAGCGCTTTGTTTTGTAGATATGTTAAGTCTTAAAAATAAAACTATATGTGAAAAAATTCAAGGTGAAAATATTTATATTTCTTGCCTTGAGGATAAGAATTTAAATGCAAAATTTTATAAATGTGAAATCGCAAGTTTGAGTTATGTTTTAGCTTTGCTTTGCAAGATGAGTGAAATGGATAGTTTTCAAGACTTAGATGAGGGATATTTGAGTGCAGAATCTTGTCTTGGCGAAGAAGAGGCAAGTGAAATTTTAGATTTTTTAGAGAATGCAAAATACTTAATCATAGATGAAAATATTAATTTTTACAAAGACAGTGAAAATATCAAATATTTTCTAAATTTTCTAAGTCAAAAATACACACTTAAAATTTTAGATAGCAATGAAAAAGAATGCGACTTTAAAAATGCAAAATTGAGAACCCTACAGGAGCTTGATAGTTATGATGGTTTAGTGCTTTTTAGAGCAAATTTAAAGGATGATAATTTACATTGTTCTAAGCAGTTTTTGCAAATTGCAAAATGTAAAGATAAAAGTGAAGTTGAAATTTTAGCTAAGGATTTTAGCCTTAAAACCACACTTTGCTTGGATGAAAATTTGCAAGGCACTATAGCCTTTTTAAATTACGATCATCAAGGTTTTGATTTTACTCCAATTCGCATAAAGGAAGCAAAATGACAGTCAAAATAAATGGCATAGATTGCGCCTTTGAAGAAGGCGAATATATTTTAAATATAGCAAGAAGAAATGATATTTTTATCCCAGCAATTTGCTATCTTTCAGGCTGTAGCCCGACTTTAGCTTGCCGTATGTGCATGGTAGAGGCTGATGGTAAAAAAGTATATTCTTGTAACACTAAAGCAAAAGAGGGTATGGTTGTAGAAAGCGATTTGCAAAATCTTTGGGATGAAAGAAATGAGATCATGCAAGCTTATTGTATTAACCATCCTTTAGAATGCGGGGTTTGTGATAAATCAGGTGAGTGTGAATTGCAAAATTTCACTCACAAAAGCCGTGTAAATATCCAAAGACATTGGATTAAAGATACACATAAACCGCATAAACATTGGGGAATGATCAATTACGATCCTGCACTTTGTATAGTATGTGAGCGTTGTATCACAGTTTGTAAGGATAAAATCGGCGAAAGTGCTTTAAAAACAGTACCTCGCGGAGGCGATAGTGTAGATAATAGTTTCAAAGAAAGTATGGGTAAAGATGCTTATGCGATTTGGACGAAATTTCAAAAAAGTTTGATAGGTCCTGCAAATGGAGATACACTTGATTGTTCTTTTTGTGGAGAGTGTACCAGCGTGTGTCCAACGGGAGCCTTGATAGGATCTAAATTTCAATATACTTCTAATATTTGGGAGCTTAAAAGAATTCCTGCTTCAAATCCGCATTCAAGTGATTGTGAGCTTATGTATTATGATATCAAACAAAGCGGCATTAGCAATCAAAAACCTAAAATTTATCGCGTAAGTAATGATTTTGCTTTTGCGAGTTTAAATAAGGCCGCAAGATTTGCTTTTGATACACAAAATGAGGCAAGCAAGGATGAAAAAGCTTTTAAAGAGCTTGTAGAACTTTTTGAAAAAAATGAGATTAAAAATATTAAATTTAATAGCTTTATCACCAACGAAGAAGCTTTGATTTTACAAAATTTAAAAAAGAAATTTGGTTTAAATCTTATCAATAACGAAGCTTTAAAATTTAAAGACTTTTTGGAAGAATTTATAAGCAATGGCGGTGAGTTTTATAATGCTACAACCCAAGATATCACAAAAAGCGATTTCTTAGTCGTTGCAGGAACGCTTTTAAGATATGATGCACCTACGCTTAGCTATAAAATCAACAATGCCTTAGTGATGAATAAAGGCTCAGGACTTTATTTTCACCCTATAGAAGATGCAGGCATTGCAAAGTATTCTAAAAATTTCATTTCACATACTCACAAAAGTGGAGATGAGGAACAAATTTTATATTTCTTGCTTCAAAAATTCAGTCAAGATGAAAATATAAAAGCAAATTTGGCCGAATTTTTTATAAATGAAAATAAAGAAATAGAAGAAAGTATCAATGAAGAAATTATAGAGCAAGTTTTAGAAAAAGATGAAGAAGGCAATGAAATTTCTAAAGAAGTAAAAAAAGTCGTGCCTAAAAAAGTGAAAAAAACCATAGAAGTAAAACGCTCGGTTTTTGCTAAAAATTTGGGTATAGATGAGGATAAATTAGAAGATTTATTACTTAAAAAGGCTAATTTTACTTTGATTATAGGAAGTGATTTTTATTTTCACAAGAATGCTAAAAAATTAGCCAAATTGTTAGCTTTGATCCAAAATACAACTCCTTTTAAAGTCTTTTTAAATCCTACACATACAAATACCTTAGGCGTTGCTATGATTTGTGATTTAGATGAGAGTATGCAAGAAGGTAAGACTTTGGGTTATAACGAAAGAGGAGATTTTAGTTTTTCTTATGAAGAACATGCTAATTTAGCTAGCTCAAGTTTAAATCAGCAAGAGGGTACTTTTTTAAATTATGATAAAAAAGTAGTTCCAACTAATGCGGCCTTAGAATTTGATGGATACTTTTTAAATGATTTAGCTAATGCTTTAGGTTTTGATGAGGAGTATACGATCAATTACACCAAAAGACTTCCTATTAACAAAGGTTTTTCTCCTTTAGAATTTGATAGTCTTGATAATTTTTACACCAATGGTGGAGAATGCAAAAGAGGGTATGATTTAAATTTAGAATGCCATAAAAAAAGTGCTAAAAATGAATTTGTAGCTCCTCATTTGCAAAATTTAACATTACAAGAAGATGAAATTTTGCTTTACAGTGCAAATCCTAGTTATCAATTTGGTAGATTTTCAAATCGTGCAAGTGCAACCAATGAAGCGATTTTTTTAGGAGTCAGTCAGAATTTGGCACAAGAAAAAAACCTGCAAGATAAAGATCTTGTAAAACTTAAGATCAAAGATAAGGAATTAAGTCTTAGTGTGCGTATAGATAAAGACATAAAAAATGGGGCTTTTTTACCTTATTTTGATGAAAAAATCGACACGCTAAGTTTTTTTGATGAAAGATTTGTCGTGGCAAATTTAGAAAAATTAGGAGCGAGTCATGAGTGATTTTGCTTTTTTTGCCTTAGAGGCTTTGATTAAATGTATTTTAGTGATTGCAATTTTTGCTACCTTAGCAGGACTTGCAACTTATGCAGAAAGAAAGGTTTTGGCTTATTTTCAAAGACGCATTGGGCCTGATATGGTAGGGCCTTTTGGGCTTATCCAGCTTGTAGCAGATATGATAAAGCTTTTTACTAAAGAAGATATCATACCTTCAAATTCTCAAAAATTGATTTTTGCTATAGCACCTTTGATTGCGGCTATTTGTGCTTTTGTATCTTTAGCTGCTATTCCTATGCTTCCTGAATTTACATTGTTTGGGCGCACTATACAGCCTTTGATTGCTGATATTAATGTGGCTTTGCTTTTTGTTATAGGAACTTCAGGGCTTTGTTTTTATGCTGTATTTTTAGGTGGGCTTGCAAGCAACAACAAATGGTCGATCATAGGCGCTGCAAGGGGGCTTGTAGCCATCATTTCTTATGAGAGTGTAGGAGCTCTTGCTTTAATAGCTATTGTCATGCTTGTAGGATCTTTTTCTTTGATAGATATTAATAATTATCAAAGTGATGGATTTTTTTCATGGCTTATTTTTAAACAACCCTTAGCTTTTGTGCTTTTTGTGATTGCTTTATTTATCGAAACCAATAGAACTCCACTTTGTTTAACTGAAAATGAAGCTGATATCGTTGCGGGTTATGGCACGGAGTATTCGGGTTTAAGATGGGGTATGTTTTTCATAGGAGAATATGCTTCTATGATAGCAGGAGCAATTTTAATCACGCTTTTATTTTTGGGTGGTTTTAATGACTTTTATTTTATACCTGGTTGGATTATGATGATAGTAAAATCAAGTTTTATCTTCTTTTGGTATTTTTGGGCTAGAGCAGCTTTTCCACAACTTCGCCCTGATCAAGTGATGAGAATGTGTTATTTGATTTTAATTCCTTTGGCGGTTTTAAATCTTTTAATCACTGCCTTTGCAGTACTTATATAGGAGTTTGTGATGAAAAATTATTATTTAATCGATGAAAAAAGAAAGACTCCTACTAGCACTTGGCAGAAGATTTCACAAGCTTTAAAAAGAAGTGTGAAATTAGAACTTTTTGTGGGATTGTGGGTGGTTATGCGTGAAATGTTAAAAAGAAATAATAGCGCAACCATAAAATATCCCTTTGAAAAGGTAAAGCTTGACAATCGTTACCGTGCTGTGCATCGTCTTATGCGTTTTATAGAAAGTGAAAATGAAAGATGTATAGGATGCGGACTTTGTGAAAAGATTTGTATTAGTAATTGCATCAGGATGGAAACTTCTTTAGATGAAAATGCTCGCAAAAAGGTGGGAAATTATAGTATTAATTTAGGGCGTTGTATTTATTGTGGTTTTTGTGCCGAGGTTTGCCCTGAACTTGCTATAGTCCATGGCACAGAGTATGAAAATGCAGCTGAACAAAGATCTTATTTTGGCTATAAACAAGATTTTTTAACTCCTATTGATAAACTTAAAAATCAAGTCGAATTTGAGGGAGCGGGTAGTCTTAGAAAGGATGCGGATTTGCTTGTGAAAAAAACTCCAAATTATTATGAAGTTTTGCAAGAAAGAGAAAAGAATGCAAATACGGATAAAGAGGGCGCAACTGCACAAGGAGAAGTTAAATGATAGAAATTTTAGCTTTTATATTTTTTAGTGTAGTGGTTTTAGGTTTTTTCTTAGTAGCGGTTTTGAGTAAAACTATGCTTTATTCTCTTTCTGCTTTAGCGGGTGGAATGGTTTTTTTATCGGGTTTTTATTTTTTACTCGATGCAGAGTTTTTAGGAGTGATACAAATCATAGTTTATAGCGGAGCTGTGCTTGGGCTTTATAGCTTTGCTATGATGTTTTTTGATAGTTCCAAGGAATTTAAAGAAAAATTAAGAGCTAAGAAAAGTTTTTTTCTTTTAGTGATTTTAAGTGCTGTTTTGCTTTTATTTATGCTTTTGGGCTTTAAATATCAAAATATTGCAGGGGATTTGGCTTTAAGCGATCCAAATTTATTTGATTACAATAAGCAACTTGCTTTTGCTATTTTTTCAAAATATCTTTTAGCATTTGAATTTATAGCTATTTTGCTTTTAATCGCTTTAGTTTGTGCAATTGTGCTTACACATAAAGAGCTTACAAAGGAAAGATAATGATAGAAAAGTATTTTTTTATAGCTATTGCAATGTTTATTATAGGATTAATCGGTATTTTAAAAAGACAAAATCTCATCATGCTCTTTATTTCAAGTGAAATTTTACTTAATGCTGCAAATTTAGCTCTTGTCGCAGCTTCTAAGATGCATCAGGATTTAAACGGGCAAGTTTTTGCTCTTTTTGTGATGGGTGTAGCTGCTTGCGAAGTAGCTGTGGGTGTAGCATTTTGCGTACTTTGGTATAGAAGAAAAGGCACTTTAGAATTAAAGAGCCTAAAAGAGGAGGTTTGATAATGCAAAATTTAGCTTTGATTTCTCTTTTTAGCCCTTTTGTAGCTTTTTTATTTGCAAGTTGTTTTGCTTTGAGTGAAAGAAAAATTTTTGTTGCTTATGTATGTTCTTTATTGATTGGTATAAGTGCATTTTGTTCTTTGTATCTACTTTTTAACAATCAAGCTTTTAATGTAAGTTTATTGGAGTGGTTTATAGGCTTAAGCTTTGGATTTAACATAGACGCTATTTCTCTTACTATGATGAGTGTTGTAGGTGTTGTAGCAACTTGTGTGCATTTTTATAGTATTTTTTATATGGCTCACGATAAAGATTTTAATAAATTTTTTGCTTATTTAGGGCTTTTTGTATTTTCAATGCTTTTTTTAGTAATGAGTGATAATTTTTTAGGACTTTTTGTAGGCTGGGAAGGAGTAGGGCTTTGTTCTTGGCTTTTAATCGGCTTTTGGTATAAAAATAACACTTATTCTTTTGCAGCTAATGAAGCTTTTATTATGAATCGTATTGCGGATTTGGGTATGCTTTTGGGAATTTTTTGGCTTTATATCCAAGCAGGTACTTTAAAATATAATGAAGTATTTGCCATAGTACAAAATTTAGATCATAATGCTTTGGTTTTGATCGCAAGTTGTTTGTTTATAGGGGCTATGGGAAAATCTGCACAATTTCCTTTTCATACTTGGCTTGCAGATGCGATGGCGGGTCCTACGCCTGTTTCAGCCTTAATCCATGCTGCTACCATGGTAACTGCAGGGGTTTATTTGGTTATTCGCGCAGGAGAAATTTACTCTTTAGTACCTGAAGTTTCTTATTTTATTGCTTTACTAGGAGCATTTGTGGCTATTTTTGCAGCTTCTATGGCTTTGGTGGCTAGAGATTTAAAACGCATTATCGCTTATTCTACTTTATCGCAGCTTGGATATATGTTTGTGGCTGCAGGACTTGGAGCTTATGGTATAGCTTTATTTCACTTAGTAACCCATGCTTTTTTCAAATCTTTACTTTTCTTAGGTGCTGGAAATGTTATGCATGCAATGGATGATCAACTAGATATTAAAAAAATGGGTGGGCTTTTTAAATCTTTAAAAATCACTGCCATTTTTATGACTATAGGTTCTTTGGCTTTAGCAGGAATTTATCCTTTAGCAGGCTTTTTCTCAAAAGATTTGATTTTGGGTTATTCTTTTATCGCTCATTATCATGGAATTTTCTTAATTCTTTTAATCTCAGCCTTTTTAACCGCTTTTTATAGTTTTAGACTTTTAATGTTGGTATTTTTTACTTCTTCTAGACACGATAAACATCCACATGAAGCAAGTAAAATAGCCCTTTTGGCTATGAGTCCTTTGGTGGTTTTAGCTATTATCGCGGGCTTGTTTGAGCATAGTTTTTTTGAATATCTTAGCACTCAACTTATTTTTATCGATGCTCAAAATAAACTTGTAGTGATTTGTGCGAGTGTAGCAGCTGTTTTGGGTGTAGTTTTAGCTATTATAGCTTATAAGGCTTCTTGGTTTAAAGATAGCATAGAACAAAATAAAATTCATAAGCTTTTAAGCAATGATTATTTTATCCCTAAGTTTTATCATGAATTTATAGTTTCAAAATACGAAAGCTTGTGTGCAGTTTTAAAACACTGTGATACTTATATTTTTGATGCTATAGTGGAGAAAATTGCTTATTATTGTAATTTGATTTCACAAAAAATAATTATGGCAAATAGTCTTAATTTAATGCTTAGATTTTTGGTGGCAGGATTTGTGATTTTGCTTATTTTGGTATGGATGGTGTAAAATGTTAAATTATCTAATCTTTTTTCCTTTAATTGCCGCTTTTGTGACTCTTGTTTTAAATCGTGGGGGTATAAAAGTTTTTAGTGTCATAGCGAGTTTAATGGTGCTGGGTTTAAATATCAAGATTTGGCAAGATTATTTAAATGGAATCAACCTTGAATATCAACTTCCTTTTAAGGTGGTTAATTTCATGAGTTATCATATAGGCGTTGATAGCATAGCTTTGATTTTAATGCTTTTAAGCTCTTTGATGATATTTTTAAGTTTTTTATTTTTAAAGATTGAGCAAAAAGCAATGGTGTCTTGCATATTCTTTTTAGAATTTGCGATTATGGGGTTATTTTCTTCGCTTGATGGCTTGCTCTTTTATGTATTTTGGGAATTTTCACTTTTACCTTTGCTTTATATCATGGGAGTGTATGGTAAAGATTATAGAGCAGGAATTAAATTTTTTATTTATGCCTTTGCGGGTTCTATTTTAATGCTTTTGGCTTTAATTTATCAAGCTTATGCGACTTACAAACTTTTAAATATCTTCACTTTTGATATAGAAATTTGGAAAAATAATGCTTCGGCTACAAGTTTTAACGAGCAAATTTTACTTTTTGGAGCATTTTTTGTTGCTTTTGCTATCAAAGCACCGCTTTTTCCTTTTCATACTTGGGCGCCAAAAGTTTATGCAAATTCACCTATTTTAGTTTCTATGATGCTCGTAGCATTTAAAATGGCTCCTTTTGGATTTTTACGCTTTTGCTTACCACTTTTTCCTGATGCAAGTGTGTATTTTATGCCTTTAATTGTAGCTTTGTGTATAGTAAGTATAGTTTATAATGCCCTAATTGCTTACCGTGCTTCAAATTTAAAAGAATTGATCGCTTATAGTTCGATTTCTCACCTTGGGGTTATGATTTTGGGTATTTTCTCTTTTAATGCTTTGGGGCTTAGTGGAGCGGTATTTTATATGTTTGCACATGGTATTGTTACAGGAGCTTTGTTTTTAATGGCTGAACTTTTATATAAAAAATACGGCACACTTGAAATTTCTTATTATCATTCTTTGGCTAGCAAAGCGCCTTTATTTACTGTTTTCTTTACTTTGATTTTGCTTGCAAGTATATCTTTGCCACTTACATTATCTTTTGTTGGAGAGTTTTTGATTCTTTTGGGTGTTGCAAAACTGAATTTACTTTATGCTCTTTTGGCAGGACTTGTGATCATTTTAGGCGCTATTTACATGCTTCATGTATTTAGAAAAATGTTTTTTATGCAAAAAGAGAATCAGCTTGAATCTTGCTCCTTGCATGCAAGAGAAATTCTTTCTTTGATACCTATAGTGGTTTTAATTTTTTATTTGGGTATAGCACCAAAGATTTTTTTAGATCCTTTAAATAAAGATGCAGATTTCATCGTTGAAAAAATGAAAGAAAGAGCTATTGATGATCAAACCATTCGATTTTTAAATCATTTAGAAGGGGAAAATAATGTTAGGTAATATCGATTTAAGCAGCTTAAATATCCCTTTATCCTATCCTTTTGCATTTTTGATTGCTGTGGCTATAGTGCTTTTGCTTTGTTCAGGTTTTTGGAAATTCCATCGAACTTTTTATATGGCTACTAGTTCTTTATCTTTGATTGTGAGTGTTTTTTTAATTTTAAATAATATCGCCGCACAAGGCTTAGAAGCAAAAGGATTTTTAGGAACTTTAAATAATGACATTGTTTCTTTGTATGCTTCTTTGGTTATTTTGTGCTTTTCGTTTTTATATCTTTTGATGCAAAAAGAAGAAAATCAAGGAGAATTTTATAGTCTATTTTTATTTATGGTAGCGGGGCTTTTGCTTATGGTTTCAAGTTCAAATTTGATCTTGATTTTCATAGGACTTGAAAGTTCTTCTTTGGCTCTTTATACGCTTATAGCTATGCGTGGAAGCAATAATGCTATTTCAAGTGCTATTAAATACTTTAGTGTTGCGGCAGTAGGCTCGGGCTTTTTTGTTATGGCATCGGCTTTGATTTATATTAGAACGGGTACTTTGGATTTGGGTTTGAAATTGGCTCTTGATAAAGATCCTATGCTTTTAGGAGCAGGAGTTATGATTTTTGTTTTATGTGCTATCAAACTTTCTTTAGCTCCTTTTCATTTTTGGCTAAAAGATGTGTATTCTTCAGCAAATGTAAATTTGGTTGCTTTTATTTCTGTTGTTCCAAAAATAGCAATGTTTGTTGTAGTTATCAGACTTTTTAGCTTTTTAAATCACTTAGATTTTGAAAATATTTTAAATGTGTTGGCAGTATTTTCAATGCTTGTTGCAGCTTTAGCCGCATTGAGTCAAAAAGATGTCAAAAAAATGTTTGCTTATAGTTCTATAGTACATTCTAGTTTTGTTTTAGCAGCATGTATTCCTTTGTTAAATGCAGCTGATGATGTTTTAAATTCTATATTTGTTTATTGGGTACTTTTTGGCTTTGCTAATTATGGTGTATTTTTGATTCTTAGTACTTTTAAAGGAAGTTCGTTTGAAGAATTTAATGCTTTATTGCTTAAAAAGCCTTTGATTGCATTATCGCTTAGTTTTTGTGTGCTTTCATTGGCTGGAATTCCTCCATTTGGTGCTTTTTGGGGTAAGGTGATGGTGTTAAAAACTTTAATTGTCGCTGAGTATTGGTATTTAGCCCTTTTTATGGCTTTAGCATCGCTCATTATGCTTTATGCTTACTTGAAGTTAATCATCCATGCTTTGTTTATAAAAACCCAAGCTAAAGCTTCAGAGCATTTAAATTTTATTCAGAGTTTTATTTTAGCTTTTTGTACTTTAATTAGTGTGTTTGCTTTATTTTTGTTACTTAAAATATAATATAATTATTGTATGAAAATTATATTTTTAGTATTACTAAGTATTTGCACTCTTTTTTCTTTTGAATTAACCCTAAACACAGGCCGCGAGAATAATCAAGCTTTCGCGGTCTTACATGCTAGTAATGACTTAGATTTTACTTGCCAAAAAATTACTATCGAAGATAAGATACATTTTGAATGCGAGATTATAGGCGTAGTAGACAATAAATTAAGTGATCAAAGCTTTACTGCTTTTGATTTAAAATTTATCAAAGAACCTCAAAAGATTAAGATGATTATCCTGCCTAAAATGAGTGCAAGAGTGTTTGATTTATCACAAAATATTTATATAGATAAAGAACTAGACTCTTCTAGTGCGCATAAAAGTAAAAGTTTTACTTTTATATTTACTCCTGAACTTGAACGCGCAAAAGACTATGATGGGCTTGATTTTAACATCAATTTTCCGCATGAAAGCTTGCCTTATGTCGGAGCTTTAGACTTAAATTCAGATCCTGTGATCATCCCTCAAAGTGCCGATATTAATACTTATTTGCGTATAAAAAATGAGTATGACAAGGCCAATTATGCTCAAGTGATTACAGATGCTCAAAATGCTATCAATCGTTATCGTGGCAGTATTTTTATGAATGAATTTATACTTTATAAGCTAAGAGCACAAAGTCAAATTTACACTCAAGATCCAAGCATGCGCGATCAGCAAGTTTTGGAAAAAATGATTGACGAGGCTAAAAATTGGAACCGTACTTTTACAAGCGATAAGAATTTTCCAGAAGTTTTATATATTATGCTAAGAACCTATATCGCTTTATCGCAACGCGCTGATATAGAATATACTATGTCGATTTTAAATAATGAACAGCCTAATAGTTATTTCACCCAATTGGCAAGACTTGATTATGCTGATTATATTTATTCTTTAGGTGAAAAAGAAAGAGCTATAGATATTTATGAAAATATTTATTTTAATACTCAAAATTTAGATTTGGCAGCAAGAGCAGCAATGGGTTTGATCAAAGATTATCTTGTTAATAATCAAATCAATAAAGCCGTGCAATATGTCAATACGATTTTAAAAGCTAATCCCGAATATTTTCCAAAAGATATGTTTAGATCTTTAGAGCTTGCGAAGCTTTTTAATCAGCATAAACAATTTGACATTAGTGCAAGTATCTATGAAGATGTTTTTGCTAAAATGCCTAAGATTGATAGTAGGTATGAGCAAGTTTTAAAGGATTTGGCTTTAACGCTGACTATGACTTCAAGATCAAGTGATGCTAAAAAATATCTTGATTTATATATGGATAATTATTTAGATGGAAAATATTTAGATGAGATTAGAAAAGCAAATGATGAGGTTTTCTTTGCTTTAGCGGATAATAATGCTACATTTTTACACCAGCGTTATGCAAATTTGATGAAAGAATACGCTCAAAAAGATGAAAATATAGCCAATAAAGCTTTAAGTGAAGATGTTGCGCTTTATTATAAAGAGGGCAATTTGAGTGCAGTTTTGACCTATAAAGATCAGATAGAACAAAAAAAATTAGCAGATTCTATAAAGTTATTAGAGCAAGCAGCTACCCAGCTTCTAAATAAAGATTTAAAAGCTGATAATTGTATCAATGCTGTTAAAGTGTTTACACAGTTTAACTCTTATGAAATTGGACAAAAGATAGAAAACAAAAAACAAATGCTAGCTTGTCTTATAAGAACTTCAAATATGCAACAAGCAATGGATTATATCGATAAAAACTACAATGAAGATTCTATTTATTACGGTTTGCAAAAAGCATCTATACTTTATGATGATAAGCAATATCCATCGGTTTTAAATATAGCTCGAGAAATATCAAATTCTAGAATATTAAAGAGTGATGAGGAAAATTTTAAAGCTTATTATTTGCAATTTTTATCTTATTTGAAAATGAATGATTACAATATGGCTATTAAAATTTTACAAATTTTAGAGAGCTTTCCTATGAATTTTACCATGGTTGAAGCTTATGATAATTTGCTCATTTACGCAAATGATCATAATATGCAAACAACGATTTTAAATTATGCACCTAAAGCTATCGACTATCAAAATTTAAAAGGAATCAATCTTTTTAGTCCGAATTTAGAATTTATCTATCTTGACACCTTAGCTAAAACCAATCAAAATCAAGAATCCTTAGCGGTATTGACAGATTTGTTAAAATTAAAGCTTTCAGATGAAGATAGGGCTAGGGCTTTATATATACAAAGCATGACTTATGAAAGAATGCAAAATGTTCAAGCGCAAAAAGAAAGCTTAAGGCAATGCTTGGAGCTTAAAACTACTTCTAATTGGCAAAATTTATGTCGAGATAAAAGTCAAATTTTGGCTCAATAAGGTTGATTTGATTTTTATCTGTTTAAAAATAATTAGACTTGAAATTTCTAAATTATCTTAATAAAACAAATTTTCATTAAGCTTTTTAAAAACCTCTCTACCTTTATTTAGGTCTAGTTTTAAGGTGTCTTTTTTGGGTTATTTGTATATACAAAAGAGTTGAAAATGCCTTGTTATTTAAGAGATGATAGTGCAAATATCCCTATCAACACCCAACTAAACAAGTATAAAAGTTTTAATATAAAATCAATCAATTAAGTTAAATATGTAGTATGTAAGTAAATGTATATATAAAATCAATCAACAAACCAATAGCTCTAATATATAGTTTGGCTAATATATGTTTATATATTAGCCAATATATAAAACCAATATGTAAAATCTAAATTTTACACATCAATCTCTAATTAAAACCTTTTCTTTCTAACATCTTCAAGTATATTATTAGCTATATCACTTACAGTATTAGAAATAATAGCAGACTCATTAGCAATCTCTACATTATCCTTAGTAGTTTGATCAATTTGAGCTACACTCTCATTGATTTGAGTAATACCTGCAGTTTGCTCTTTAATAGATTCTGCCATATCATTGATAGATTGAACCAATAAATTAGTATTAGCTTCTATTTCAGATAAAGACTTTTGAGTTCTTTCAGCTAGTTTTCTAACTTCATCTGCAACAACTGCAAATCCTCTACCATGTTCTCCTGCTCTTGCAGCTTCAATAGCAGCATTTAATGCTAGAAGATTGATTTGATCTGCAATATCTCCAATAATACCTGTAACATTCTTAATCTCTTCAGATTGAGTGATTACATCACTAGTTTTTACAGAAACATTTTGCATAGAAGAAGTAATCTCTTCTAAAGCAGCTGCAGTTTCTTCTAAAGAAGCTGCTTGAGAATTAGAAGATGAAGTAAGGTTTTGAACTGCACTTTGAAGTTTAGAACTTTCACTGGCTAAGTGATTAGCAAAGTCAGAACTTTGTTTTAACATCTTAACAATTTCATCCCCTAAAGCAT